>JBAPMW010000363.1:0-4012 GCA_049278815.1 Hyphomicrobiaceae bacterium | reverse complement strand
CAACATGTCCCTCGCAGCCGCCACCCCACAGCCCGCCACGGCGCTCCCCATCCTCGCCGTCAAGAGCATCGAGGTCATCTACGACCATGTCATCCTCGTGCTGAAGGGCGTGTCGCTGGAGGTGAGGCCGGGCGGCATCGTCGCGCTGCTGGGCGGCAACGGCGCCGGCAAGTCCACCACGCTCAAGGCCATTTCCAACCTGATCCGTTCGGAGCGCGGCGAGGTCACCAAGGGCACGATCGAGCTCAGCGGCGAGCGCGTCGACGGGCTCACCCCCAACGACCTGGTGCGCCGCGGCTGCATCCAGGTGATGGAGGGCCGGCACTGCTTCGGCCACCTCACGGTGGAGGAGAACCTGCTGACCGGCGCCTTCACCCGCACCGACGGCCGCGCGGCCGTCGCCGCCGACCTGGAGATGGTCTACGGCTACTTCCCGCGCCTCAGGGAGCGCCGCCAGTCGCTCGCCGGCTACATCTCGGGCGGCGAGCAGCAGATGTGCGCCATCGGCCGGGCGCTGATGTCGCGCCCCAGGATGATGCTGCTCGACGAGCCGTCCATGGGGCTCGCGCCGCAGCTGGTGGAGGAGATCTTCGAGATCGTGAAGCGGCTCAACGCCGAGCAGGGCGTGTCGGTGCTGCTCGCCGAGCAGAACACCAACATGGCCCTCAAATACGCCACCTACGGCTACATCCTGGAGAACGGCCGCATCGTCATGGACGGCGAGGCGGAGGCGCTCCGCCAGAACGAGGACGTGCGCGAGTTCTACCTCGGTATCGGCGGCGCGGACCGCAGGAGCTTCCGCAACGTGAAGTCCTACAAGCGGCGCAAGCGCTGGCTGGCATAGTGGCGGACAGCATTGACCATATGGGCGTGCCGAAAAGCAGGGCACCGAGTCCAGGTTAATTGGCGGGTGCCCCTAGGATTTCAGCGAGATACGTCGGGTCCCAGGACGCCATCTTACGGCGGCGCTTGATGGCGCGCTTGTCCTTGGCTTGGCGCACGAGGTTGAGCGCGAAGTGGCGCACCACGGCCATGTTCGCCGCGCCATGGCCGGTGCGAAGGCGGCTCAAGTCCTCCTTGAAGGTGACGTCGAGCACCCAGTGCAGGGCGTTCTCGATCTGCCAGTGGCTGCGCACGGCCTCGGCGAAGGCCTGCGCCGAGAGAGCGCGCGAGGAGATGTAGGAGCGGCGCTCGACCGAGACCGCACCTTTGCGCTCGATGCGCGCCTCAACCATGGCCACGACAGCGGGCTTTGGGAAGCGCTTCGCGCCCGCGTAGGCGCGGTCCGAGTTGACCCAGTCAATGGCCTTGGACACTTTATGGACGCGGATCTCCAGCCGGCCGTGGCCCTTGTCGAGACTGTCGGAGACATCGACCTCCGCAGCCGGAGCGGTATCGAAGTAGGCCTCCACCTCGGCATGCAAGGTCGGCTGATTGTCCTTCACGGCCAGGAGATAGTCTGCCTCGGCGTCGAGGATCGCTTGCGCGATCGTGGGATTGCAGCCGCCTTGGCGAAGCCAAGCTGCGCTTGGACGCGTCGATCAGCTCGTCGTCGATCCATTCGGGGGAACGGGGACGACCGCTCTCGCTGCCGAGAAGCTGCAACGTCGCTGGCTTGTTACCGAGATCGATCCCAACTACGCTGCCGTGGCTCCGTCGCGTTTTGCTGCCGGTCAATCGTAGGGTGCAATAGGCCGTTAGGCCGTATTGCACCAATGACCCGCGTCACGAGCGGCAAGGCCGCATCGGTGCAATGCGTCTTCGGCTTATTGCACCCTACGTTCTGGAGGCGTGGGATAGAGACGTAGGGCGGATTGGCGAAGCGCAAGCCGCCGCCTCGCCGGCGCATCGGAGCGACATGGAAACGGTAAAGACGGGCTTGATCTACCTCGCCTTCGGGGACGCGCCCATCATCTCAGGGCGCGGCTTGGCGGGCTGAGCTAGAGCGCTTGCCACCTGACGTGGATCACGTCATTTCCGGTCGACGGCTGACGTTCTATTGGGGCCTGCCGTGATGTGCTTCGTTAAGGCTGACAGCACAACGACGGGGAGCCTCGGCACACGACCTATCTCCGCCCTCCTCTGCGGCGATCCACCTTCGTGGGGCGAATCGCGGCACATCTGTCGGCCAGCCCACGCCTGCGTTCGCGCCCGCCCCCAACCAGCGGGCTGCATATCGGGCGTAAGCTGTTGCTTGAAGCGATGTGCCCGTCTCAAAGCTCGACAAACGTTCCAAGACAAAGGATGCATGCGATGCCCAGCCTACCGGCCGATACACAAGCCTCGACCCGCGGCGACAACGAGGCCTTGGCCCGCCGCACCGACGCGCCGCCTGCGGTCGAAGCCGAGACCTTCGCCTGCGAGGCCGCCGGCGACCCGCGGCCGGCTTGCCACACGGCCGCGCCCAGAAAGCCGCGCGTGGACCGGGGCGAGAGCACCGGCCACAAGTCCTCCCGCGGCGGGAGGGCGATCGACCATATCGTTATCCACTATACGACGTCGCGCAACATCGAGGGCTCGATCTCCCACTTCAAGACCGGCACGCCCAGGGCCTCCGCCCACTATATCGTCGGCCAGGACGGCAAGCTCGTGCAGATGGTGGCCGACAGGGACTGCGCTTGGCATGCCGGCACGTCCAACATGAACCTGTGCTCGATCGGCATCGAGCACGTCGCGCGGGTCGGCGACCGGATCACCGAGGCGCAGGCGCGCACGTCGATCGCGCTCATCCGCTGGCTGATGCACGCCTACGCCATTCCGGCGGCGCACGTCATCCCCCACGTCTGCGTCAAGAGCACCAGCTGCTGCGGCGACCTGTTCAAGGATTTCGGCGGCGGCGCCGGCCTTTCCTGCGCCACACAGAAGGCGGCCCTGCACAAGTGGCTGGCCGCCAACGGCGTCGGCGAGAACGGGCCGCAGGTTGCGTCGGCGCCGGCCGAGCCCGGCGCGGCATCGCAGACCGGGGAGACCGGCGGCGAGCCGCCGCGGCATTGGATTGCGCCGCTGGCGGAGCGGACGCCCAGCTCCAGCCGCTTGGCCATGGCCCGCGTCATCCTCGATTTCGAGGCCCGTCGCGATGCACAGGGGCGGATCGCCGTCTACCGCCTGCCTGCGGGCGACGGCGGCGGACGCTACGAGGTGGCTGGCATCAACGAGCGCTATCACCCGGCGGTCTGCGACGAGCTGGTCGCGCTCATCCGCGCCGGCCGCCATGCCGAAGCCGAGGAGCGCACAGCCGAGCACATCGCCCAATACACCGATAAGGCGGCGGCCTGGACGCACAATGCGGGCGTCGAGCTGTTCCTGCGCGACTGCATGTTCAACCGCGGGCCGGGCGGGGCCGCGTGGATCCTCCAGAAGGCGGTCGGCGTGGCGACCGACCGGGACGTGGGACCTATCACGCTGGCGGCGGCACAAGCGGCGGAGGCCGCTCCGGAGCAGTTGCTCGACCGCCTGCGCCGGAGCCGCGAGGCCTACGAGCGGCTGCGGCGCGACGAGACAAGCCGGTTCTGGACGGGTCTTGTGAACCGCTGGAACAAGGCGCACGCCACGGCGCTCGAGTTCATGAGCGCGCCTGCGGTTCCGGAGCGACGGGAGATGCCGGAGGAGCTGCCGAGTGGCGCTGCTTGAGTCCGAGCTGCCGGGAGTGTTCCCGTCTCCAACGCTTCGTTCCTTGTCATCCCGGCACTTGTTGCCGGGATCCAGTGCAAAGGAACCGCCAGAGCAAGCAGTTGGCTGGATCCCGGTGACAAGCACCGGGATGACACTTCCACCCTGCGTCCCCGGCGATACCCCTGGTGACACCGATAGATTGCGTGCAGATCCTTGGTTCCTCTGCTGCCGCCCGGGCCCCCTCAGTACCCCTCCTTCAACAGCGGGAAGGCGCTGTCGAGCCAGGACTGGCGCGGGACGGGCGCGACGGGGGCCACGTAGCTCGGGTTGAGCTCGGCGAACGACGTGACGCCGAGCAGGCCGAGGCAGCGCGTCGCCTCGTCGTGCAGCAGCTCCAGCG
>JBAPMW010000362.1:0-1642 GCA_049278815.1 Hyphomicrobiaceae bacterium | reverse complement strand
ATCCGGGCTAAGGCACTTGGCCTGAGGATTCGGATTTGACGCCGACTGGAGTTCTTTCGACAGCGGACATCGCCAACTCCTCGGTCGATGCTCGCGATGTGACCGAGAAATGTGCGCTTCTGTATAGGCCCGAAATCCACAGCCAATCACGCTACACGGTCGAAGCTGGCCAGCGTCACTCTGGTGTCGTTCCAAGGCGGTGACCGGTCTATCGCGCCGGTCGTCGTCATGTCGGACCGCTTGCCTGCATCACCGTCACGCCGCTCTCTCCTTGCTCTGGCCACGCTTCCGCGGCGGTTTCTTGGCAGGAGCCCCGACCGACCCGGCCACCCGCGCCAGTGCCGTTTCCATTGCCTGGCGGTCGATCACGCTCGGGTCGCGGCGACCGAGCCAGCCGATCAAGTCCGCGTGGCGCGTGTGTGTCGGATCCGACATCGCATCCAAATACTCAGCATAGCCCCACGGGCCACCAACGTCCTCCGGCGGACATCGACCTTTGGCGTCAACAAGGCGCGGATAGTCTTCCCACGGTTCGGCCGAGAAGCGTCGCTCGACCTTGATCGTGTGCCGCCAGTCGTCACCGAAATCATAAGTGTAGCGCAGCAGCTTGACGTTCGGCATGGCCAGGATGCCCGCGAGCGGGGCGACCCGTGAGTCACGGATGTTCATGCCAAGATCGAGGTCCTCGGGTGGCGGCACGCCCCAGCGCACGTCATCGGTGAGGCGCAGGTAAAAGGCATACATGTGATAGTTTTCCCACGGCATGATCACCTGGATCATCTCGTGCAGCAGGTCGAGCGTGATCGACGCCGGCACCTCGATACGCCGCATCACTGTCGGCTTCACGTGATCTAGCGTGATCTTCAGGCGAACGATTTCGGTGCGGGACGACATTGATATGACCTCAGTGACCCTTGCGGCGACCGGCGGCTCGGTTTTTTGCGGTGAGGCTGAGCCAGCGCTGCCACGTTCATCATGCTCGTGGTCGCGACATCGAGCGTGATCAGCGCGTTCCAGATAGCGACCACCCGCTCGGCGAGAGCGTGATCGTCAGCGAGGGCGCGGCCGGCGCTCCAGTCCGCGAGCGGCAGTAGTCGCTCTGCAAACGCCTGTGCCAACGCGATGCTGGAAAAGCCGGCTCCACTACCTGGAGTGAGCCGCAGTCCTGAGGTCAGGTGCGTCACGGTCCAGACCGATCGCCACCGCCGCGGTACCTCCCGGATGCCGAATGGCCCACCCACCCAACCTGCCACCTCTTCCGAGCCCCTCTCGGTGACGATCTTGAACGTTTTTTGCCGCCAATCGATCAACGCCATGATGGCTTCCATCATCTACGAATGCTGTCGGTCGGCAGCGAAGGGCCCAGGACCAAGTGCAGCTCGGCGCGACGAGCCGTCGTGGAGAACACTGCGTGTCGAGGCCCGTTCTTGCCGAGGTGACAATGCGACGAGTCCGCCGCAGGCGCTAGGGGTGGTCGTCAGATCGTCCACTTCTAGCAGGCTGTTGAAATAGGTTTTCGGCCCCTGGCCGATGCCTTCCCACGTCGAGCAGAACCGCGCGTGAGGGTGTCATGCATGCATCTGCTCGACGACAACTGCAGTTTCAGGAGTCTCTGCAACTGATCTCTGGGACTTTTCAACAG
>JBAPMW010000361.1:0-5227 GCA_049278815.1 Hyphomicrobiaceae bacterium | reverse complement strand
CAACACAGTCGAGGGTGCTTTGGTAGGTGTTGGGTCTGCGCTTCGCTTGACCCAACCTACGCTCCGCGAGAAGAGCAACCAAGCATGAGCAAGACCACTACTACCAGCAGAACACCTGAACCCATGCGCCCCATGAGCGAGAAGGAGGTGCTGGCCGCGGCGCTATCCGATCCAGACGCTCAGCCCCTGACCCCGGCCGACTTCAAGCGCATGAAGCGGACGCCGCGCGCCAAAATCATCCGGCGCGCGCTCGGGCTGACCCAGGAGGAGTTCGCCGCCCGCTTCCAGATTCCCCTGGGCACTCTCAGGGATTGGGAGCAAGGCGCGGCTGAGCCCGACCAAGCCACCCGCTCCTACCTCAAAGTGATCGCCAACGATCCAGAGGCTGTACGCAAGGCTCTCGAGGCTGCACCCGGAGGTGGCCGCTAACCGGAATGGCGGGAGCGGCGGACACGCTGCACTCGCCTAAGCCAGGGCATACGACAGCACCTTGTACGCGATGGCGGCGGCCGTGTAGTCGCAGGCGTGCAGGCCCTTGATGGGGGCCAGCTCCACCAGGTCGGCGCCGACGACGTTGCCCGCCTTGCAGGCCTCGCGCGCGATGGCGAGCCCCTTGGCGTAGGTGAGGCCGCCGGGCGTGGGCGTGCCCGTGGCAGGCATGATGGCGGCATCGAGCACGTCGATATCGAAGGTGAGGTAGATGGGCCGGCCGCGCAGCCGGGCGACCATCCCGGCGATGTCCCAGCGCTCCTGGTCCCTGGCCCAGTGGATGGCGATGCGGTCGGGGTTGGCCGCGCAGAGCTCCACCTCGTCCTTGGAGACGGCGCGGATTCCCACCGAGACCAGCGAGACGTTGGGGCTGTCGAGCACGCGCCGCATGGCGGCGGCGTGAGAGTAGGGCTCGCCCTGGTAGCCGTCTCTGAGATCGGCGTGGGCGTCGAATTGCAGCACCACCAGGTCCTTGTGGCGCGCTGCAAGGGCGCGGACGGCGGCAACGGTGAGCGAATGCTCGCCGCCCAGCACGAACGGGAACTTGCCGGCATCCAGCACCGCATCGACGAGCCCCTGCAGCTGCGCCAGCGCTGCCTCGATGGGCCGGGCGATGGCGGGCTCGCGCACGGCGGCCACGCCGTAGCGGAGGTAGGGCTCGCACTCAAGCTCGTCGTCGTAGAGCTCCAGCTGCCGGCTGGCGGCCAGGATCGCCGCCGGCCCGGCCGCGGTGCCGCCGCCGTAGCTGACCGAGGCTTCAAGCCCGAACGGGATCACCACCGCGCGCGCAGACGCCGGATCGTCGGCATCCGCGCGCACGGGGTCGAGGAAGCTCTCGGCCGCCGGCAGATAGTCGAGCTTCGCGCTCACGCCTGCGCCTTCTGCTGGTCGGCGTCGTCCGACCAGCTCGGGTACATGGTCAGCATCGGCTCGTCGAGCAGGACCGCCTCCTCGTAGGCGCCGTAGCCGTTGAACCTGCCAGCGATCGCCCTGCAGTAGGCGCCGGTGTTGCCGATCTCGATGTAGTCGCCCTCCTTCACCTTCTCGGGCAGGGAGAACGGCCCCTTCATGCAGTCGATAGTGTCGCAGGTCGGTCCCCAGAGGGAGAAGCCGGCGTACGCCTCGTGCGCCGCCACCGGGCGGCTCACCAGCCGCGCCGGATAGGTGAAGGCGAGGTGCGCGGCGTCGAACAGCGAGCCGTAGCTGCCGTCGTTGATGTAGAGCTCGTTGCCGCGGCGGGCATCGACGCGCACGATCAGCGACTCCGCCTCCGCCACCAGCGCGCGGCCGGGCTCGCACATGAGCCGGCAGCGGTCGCCGATGGGCAGCCGCTCCACGCCGTCCGTGATGGCGCGGATGAAGGCCGCAAGCGGGGCGGGCTCCGTGCCGGAGTAGACCGACGGGAAGCCGCCGCCCACGTCGAGCCGATCAAGCACCACACCGGCCCTGCCGATCAGCCGCCCCACCTCCTCCAGCGCGTTGACGAACGCCTCGGGCGTCTCGGTCTGCGAGCCGACGTGGAAGGTGATGCCGAGCTCCCTGGCCGCCTGGCGTGCCTTGACCAGCAGCCGCGCCGCCTTGGACCCCGACGTGCCGAACTTGCGGTCGAGCGGAATCCGGCTGTTCTTGGGCGCCACCGCCACGCGCACCCACAGCGTGAGATCGCGCGAGTTGCCGGTCTCGTCCAGGATCTTCCTCAGCTCGTCCTCGCTGTCGAGAGCGAAGCTGCGCACGCCGAACTCGGAGAACGCACGCCGAATGGCGGCGCGCGACTTCACCGGGTGCATGAAGTGCAGGTGCGCGCCGGGGATCGTGGCCGCGTCCTCGATCTCGGGGAGCGAGGCCACGTCGAAGTGGCGGATGCCGGCACCGTAGAGGGCACCAAGCAGGAACACCGAGCTGTTGGCCTTGTAGGCGTAGGCCACGTCGCCGGGGAAATGCTCGATGAACCAGCGCGCAGCGCAAGCTGCCGCGTGGGGACGAAGACCGATCACCGGAATGTCGGGCTTGGTTGCGCCGATCAGAGCGCTCGCAGACGGGAACCTGCGCATCTCATGGGACCTCCACCAGTCAAGTTGGACCAGGCGCTGCTCGACCCAGCAGAAGCCGCCGTTTAGGTTCGGAGGGGGGAGATAGGGTGTGAGGGGGGAAGTGTAAAGTACCAATTAGGGGGAGGGGCAAAGAATGCCTCGCAGGAGGGAAGGCGCTGGGGGCGTTCTGTGGCCTCCTGCCCGTAGGGGAACCACGCGACGCAGGCTGCAACGAGCGAGTGCCTGCCGGGCCTCAGGCCGCGTCCGGCTCCGGATAGAGCGACGCCAGCCCTTCCCGCGAGGCCTCGCAGATGCCGCGCTCGGTGATGAGACCGGTGACGAGCCGCGCCGGCGTCACGTCGAAAGCGTCGTTGCGGGCGGGGCTGCCGGGGGCGGCGATTTCCACGCGCGCGATCCTGCCGTCCTCGGTGCGGCCGCTCATGGCCAGCACCTCCTCGGCGCCACGCTCCTCGATGGGGATGTCGGCGCCGGAACCGAGCGTCCAGTCGATGGTGGAATGCGGCAGCGCCACGTAGAACGGCACCCCGTTGTCCTTGGCCGCCAGCGCCTTCAGGTAGGTGCCGATCTTGTTGGCCACGTCGCCGTTGGCCGTCACCCGGTCGGTGCCGACGAGACACAAGTCCACGAGCCCGCGCTGCATCAGATGCCCGCCGGCGTTGTCCACCACGATGGTGTGCGGCACGCCGTGGGCGCCCAGCTCGAAGGCCGTCAGCGCGGCGCCCTGATTGCGCGGGCGCGTCTCGTCCACCCACACATGCACGGGGATGCCCCGGTCGTGCGCGGCGTAGATGGGCGCCGTGGCGGTGCCGATGTCGACGCAGGCGAGCCAGCCGGCGTTGCAATGGGTGAGCACGTTGATGGGCCCCCCCGGGGACTTGTGCCGCGCCTTGCGCTCGGCGGCGGCGAGGATGGCCTTGAGGCCGTGCTCGCCGATGCGCCGGTTGGTGGCCACGTCCTCGTCGCAGATCTCCGCCGCCCGCGCGTAGGCCGCGGCCTGGCGCCGCTCGCGCGGCAGGTTGCGCACGGCATGGCGCATCTCCTCGAGCGCCCAGCGCAGGTTGACGGCGGTCGGCCGCTGCGCGGCGAGGAAGGCGACGGCCCGGTCGAGCGCCTCGTCGGAAGCGTCGGCGCGCAAGGCCAGGCACACGCCATAGGCCGCGGCGGCGCCGATCAGCGGGGCGCCGCGCACCTGCATGGCCTTGATGGCGCGCGCCGCGTCCTCCACCGTCCTGAGGGAGACGATGACGAGCTCGTGCGGCAGGCGCGCCTGGTCGATGATCGCCACCGACCAGCCGTCGGCCGCGAGCCAGATCGTGCGGTACGGCTTGCCGTCGATGTTCATGGTGGGTCCTTTCCACAAGCGCCGGCGGGATCCCCTCTCCCCGCTTGCGGGGAGGGCTAGGGTGAGTGGCAGCAAGAGGCTCTGTGCGCGGAACGTACCCGCCCGACCCTGTCCATGTGAGGTCAGCGCCCTTTGCTGCCCCTCACCCCGACCCTCTCCCCGCGCTGATGGAGTCTGCGGCGATGTTGGCGACGCGCGGGGAGAGGGAGAGACCGCGCCTCAATCCAACGTGGGGATCGCTGCGCCCATCGGGATATGGAGCGTCTCGGCGAGCCCGCAAGCGGGGCAGGACAGCGCATACCACTCCGCATGCGGGCGTGCCGAGCGGTCGACGATGGCCAAGCCCTCCACACCGCAAGCGGGGCAGGCAACCGGCCGCCCCGGTGCGACCCGCCATACCGCAACCCGGCGCGAGGCCTCGCGCTGCTGCTCCGGCGTCAGCGGCATGGGCGCCCCCTCAATGCCCCTCGAACGCCATCAGCGCGTGGCCGCTCACGCCCAGAGCGGCGAGCCTGCCCATGCCGCCCAGCTCCGGCAGATCGATGATGAAGGTGGCGCCCACCACCTTCCCGCCCGAGCGCTGCACCAGCTTCACCGCCGCCTCGGCGGTGCCGCCGGTGGCGATCAGGTCGTCCACGATCAGGATGCGCTCGCCAGGCTCTATGGCATCCTCGTGCATCTCGATGATGTCCACGCCGTACTCCAGCGTGTACTCCTGGCCGATGGTCTTCCAGGGCAGCTTGCCCTTCTTACGGAACGGCACGAAGCCGCAGCCGAGCCTGTCGGCGATGGCTCCGGCCAGGATGAACCCGCGCGCCTCGATGCCGGCCACCGCCTGCACGCCCGAGCCGGCATACGGCGCCGTCATCTGCTGGATGGCCGCCCTGAAGCCCTCGGCATGTCCGAGCAGCGTGGTGACATCGCGGAACATGATGCCCGTCTTGGGGTAGTCCGGAATGGTCCGGATCAGGCTCTTCAGGTCTGGCACGGGCTGGCCTCCGCATCGGCATGGGGGAGTAGGGAATAGGGAATTGGGAGTAGGGGACAGAGCCCCGAGGCGCAATCGCGATTCCCTACTCCTACTCCCTACTCCCTATTCCCCGCCCGCCGCCGGCCAGCGTCTCGACCTCCGCCGGCTCGGGCGCTACTTGTGACAGTCCTGGGAACGCTTACCGTTAATGCATGCTCGGTCGATATTTGAGGGGGCGACGGTGAACCTGCATTCGCTTGTGCGCAGCTACCTTGAGGCCGGCGGCTACCAGGTCGCCGCGAGACGGCCGGGTTTCTCGATCCCCGACCATCGCACTCGGCGTAGCGATTGCGCGCAATCGGGGCCAATCTAAGC
>JBAPMW010000360.1:0-4425 GCA_049278815.1 Hyphomicrobiaceae bacterium | reverse complement strand
CCATTGAACTCCTCAACCACATCCTCATTCAGAGTCTCCATCAAGGCGCCGATACTGGTGGTATTCTGCAACCGACGATCCTGCAGCTGGGCCCACATATCGGCGAAAGCTCGTCCGAAGTGCTCCGCATCGGTGATCTCGTGGATTCCCTCGTAGAGCGTGGCTCCCTTCTTGCGGACGCTCAGCTTGACTTTCATGGTTAACCTCGGGCAACCCCAACTGGGCTGGCGCGTCGTTCTCGACTGCGGCCGTTGAGCCTCGACCATCGGGAAACGGCCCCTCTATGGCAAGGCCAGATTCGCAGAGACTGGGGTCACCACAATTGATCGTGCGCAATGCCGGCGGCCGTCGCTGTCCGCCGAATGGCCTGCACCGTCAGGCCGGCACGGGTTTCACAGGGAACTGCTCATCTCGCGCAATCTTGGGTGGCCACTTATGCATCCCGCCGTGAGCCCGCTGCTCACCGACCTCTACCAGCTCAACATGATCCAGGAGTATGCCGGCCTGCCGCGGCGGAAACGATCGACCGGCAAGGCAACCTCGCCGCGGCGCAAGCAGGTGTGGCGCCGCTACGGCCCGGATGGCCGCATGCGTCGAGACATTGTCTTGGTCGAGCGGGACGATCAGGCGGGCGAGCCGCTGATCGAACTCGTCATGAAGGGCGGGCGCCGCCTGACGCCACAGCCGACGCTGGCCGAGATCCGTGCCGGGGCGGCCCGCGACCTGGAGCGGCTGCCCGACCCCTTGCGCCGGCTTGAGCCAGGCGCCTCCTATCCGGTGGAGGTCGCAGACGCCCTGAAGCGGCTCGCCGCCGAGGTCGACCGTCACCTGGCAGACCACGAGAGATGCCGATGACGAAGTACAGAGTAGACGGCACGGACGTACTCGTGGTGGTTGACGTGCAGAAGGATTTCTGCCCCGGCGGCCGCCTGCCGGTGCCAGGCGGCGACGAGGTGGTGCCAACCATCAACGCGCTAGCCCAGCGGTTCCGGCATGTCGTGCTGACCCAGGACTGGCACCCACCCGGCCACCAGTCATTCGCATCTGCCCATTCAGGCCGGCAGCCGTTCCAATCAATCCAGCTGGCTTACGGCTCGCAGGTGCTCTGGCCGGACCACTGCGTGCAGGGCACGCCCGGCGCACAATTCCATGCCGGACTGCGGATCCCTCATGCCGAGCTCATCCTGCGCAAGGGCTACAGGCGCGAGATCGATTCGTACTCGGCCTTCTACGAGAACGATCACACGACGCCGACGGGTCTTGCCGGGTACCTGCGCGAGCGCGGGCTGACCCGGGTTCCTCGCGGCCTCGCCTTCGACTTCTGCATCCGCTACTCGGCCGAGGACGCGCGCCGCTGCGACTTCGCGGTGGTGGTCATCGAGGATGGCCGCCGCGGCATTGATATGGGCGGCTCCGTCGCGGCAGCACTGGCCGCCTTCTCGAGCCTGGGCGTTCCCTGCATCAAAGAGAAGGCGATCGGCTGAGTAAGATGGCGGCTCTCGACGACACATCCCGGTGCTTGCCGCCGGCGAGCCGACGCTCGCTGAGAAGGTGGCGTTCCTCGATCCGCGGTTCGGACTTCCGTCGGCGCTGATCAGGCGCATCGCCTGCAGCCCTGCTTCCTTGCCGAATGCAGGGCCATGCTGGAAGCGCGGGTACACCGCCGCCGTATCGTCGATGGACACGGCGACCTGCGGCCGGAGCACATCTGGCTCGATCGCCAGGTCAGGATCATCGACTGCCTGGAGTTCAATCCGCGCCTGCACGCCGTCGACCCTTCGACGAGATCGCCTACCTCGATCTGGAGTGCGAGCGGCTCGGTGCGGCGTGGGCGGGCCGCTACATCAGGGCGCGCGTCGAGCGTGGGCTGTGCGAGGATTTGCCCCCCGCCCTCTATCCCTTTCTATCGGTCCTATCGCGCCACGCTGCGGGCACGCCTCGCCATCGCGCATCTCGCCGAGCCCAAACCCCGCACGCCCGAAAAATGGCCTCGACTGGCCCGCACCTATCTCGGCATCGCCGCCCGCGACGCCGCATGCCTCGAGGTCGTGCTTAGAACACGGCAAGGTCGGCGAGGGCGCGGCCGTCGTGAAGACGCCCGATCGCCTCGGCGAGCAGCGGTGCCGTGGGGAGAATCTCGATCTTGGCCCACGCTGCCCCGGGTCCCAGCCGAAATGGCGGTACGCTGTCGGTGATGACGAGCTTCTCGATGGCAGGATCGCCCAGGACCTCAGCGGCCCCCGGCATGAACAGCCCATGCGTCACCAGCGCCATGACGCGCCGGGCTCCAGCCTTGCGTGCGGCCCGCGCCGCGCGCAGGAGCGTGCCGCCGGTGCTGATCAGATCGTCGATGATAAGGGCGGTACGGCCGGCCACATCGCCCACGAACAGATCGCCGGAGACGACGCCGGCACTGCGGTGCTTGTCCGCGAATGCCTTGCCGACCGGCCGGCCGCACGCCGCTTCCAGCGTCTCGCGCAAGAGTTCGGCGCGCTTGGCTCCGCCAGTGTCCGGGGAGACGACGCAGAGGTCCTGACCCGCGAGCTTCCTGGCGAAGTCGACGAATAGGGGTGTGGCCGTCAACGTGACGGTGCGGCAGCGGAAAGCATTCTCGAACGCAACTGGATTGTGCACCTCCAGCGTGACGATGGCATCGGTGCCGACGCTTTCGAACAGGCCAGCGACGTATCGGGTGGTGACGGGATCGTTCGGCTTGGTGCGGCGGTCCTTGCGCGCATAGCACAGGTAGGGCACTACCGCGGTCACCCTCGCCGCGCCGGCGTCCTTGAGCGCACCAATGAAAAACAGGAGCCGGCACAGCTTGTCATTGGCGCTCATGGTCGGTCCGCTGTGCAGGCTCTGGACCACATAGGCGTTCCGGCCCGTGACCGTGTCCAGCGGCCGCGCCTTGTGCTCGCCGTCCTCGAACTCGCGCTCCTCGTGTAGCGCCAGGGGTTGGCCGAGTGCATCCGCGATGGCCTTGCCAAGCTCGGCCGTTGCTTGGAGGGCAAAGAGCTGCGGGGGGCTGCGGGTGCCCGCGTGCGACGGATCGATGGGGACTGGGTTTGCAGATTGCCGCTTCATGCCTCGCGCCCGGCTGGAAGGACCGTTCCCAAATAAGATCGCCTATGGTGTGGCCTCGCCATTGACCTGGAGCAAAGCCTGCTGGCCGCCGTGCGGCTAGGGGAGTGCCCTGTGGAGCCCTGCGGATAGCGCTCCGGTCCAACGGCGATCTGCGGCATGACGGAACGCGATGCACTTGCGCGACTGAGACGCGCCCAGGGGCTCGACGACCTGACGGGCGTGGTATCGCGTGCGGCAGCCGCAATCCTTGCGATCGATCGGTCCAAGATGGAATGGCGGGCAAAGCCCGACCGCTCCCCGGTCAGCGCCGCCGATGAGGCCGCAAACGCCATTATCGTCCAAGACTTGGCCCATCTCCTGCCGGGCGTGCCGATCGTGTCGGAGGAGCAAGAGGCAAGACCTTCGGCGCTGCAGGCAGGGTTTGTTCTGGTGGACCCGCTCGACGGCACGCGCGAGTTCCTGGCGGGCCGCGAGGAATTCACGGTTAACGTCGCCATCATCAGCCAAGGCCGGCCCGCCGTCGGGATTATCGCGGCGCCAGCCCTTGGCCTTGTCTGGCGCGGCGTTGTCGGCCAGGGGGCGGAACGCCTGCATCTCGCGGCCGGGGCTGCGCCCTGTCGGGCCTCGGGGCGAAGTGCAATCCACACGCGGCGTCGTCCGGCTGCCGGCTTCGACGCCATGGTCAGCCGGTCCCATTTCGACGAGGAGACCGACGCCTTCCTCCAGCGCCTTCCCCTCGTCGCGCGGACCCCCTGCGGCTCATCCTTGAAGCTCGCTCGCATTGCCGAGGGCAGCGCCGACCTCTACGCGCGTCTCGCCCGGACCTGCGAGTGGGACGTAGCCGCGGGCCATGCGATCCTGGCGGCGGCCGGCGGCATCGTGACGACGCCCGACGGTGCGGAACTGGTCTATGGCCACTCCCCCGACTTCCATGTTCCAGCGTTCATCGCCTGGGGTGATCCGGCGCAAACGACGGTCTTGGAACACGGAAGCTGCCGGTCTTGCAGTACCGCCCGGGCAGGTTAGGGGACCTCCCCGCGTGGCACTTGACCCTGATCAATGTGTGCCCGGGGCCTCCGGCTAGGAATGCTCCTTTCGCTCCTTCGCAGCCAGTAAGGCGTCCAACAATGCCCCGATTAACGAAAGGCGACTCGAAGGTCCTGCGGGTGACCTCCTCCATCGAGGTGCGGCATGTGGCCGGGCCGGTCACCGACGACACCATCTCGGCCATCCTCAAGTCCGAGCCCTCCATGGAGGATCTGGAGGTGGCGGCCAGCTATCTGCGGGGCGAGGGCAGCGAGGTGGACCGTCTCGGCCACCCGCTGACCGGCAAGGCGGCAC
>JBAPMW010000359.1:0-1681 GCA_049278815.1 Hyphomicrobiaceae bacterium | reverse complement strand
GACTTGGCACCTTCCATGGACGGCGTGCTTGCAAGACCGGACGAACCCAGTGGCGGTAACAACTCATGGCGCGAGGTGTTGGCGGCGTACAACACGACTGGGAAGAACCCATGTCATCTTCTTCCTGCCTACCGCTTGTATACAAACAGCGTTTACGGCGCACTCGTCGGGCGGTTCGGACGTGACAACGTTTTCATTCTATCGGCGGGGTGGGGACTGGTTTCAGCCACCTATTTGCTACCAGATTACGACATCACGTTCAGCCAGGCCGCTGAACCCCATAAGCGACGCAGGAAGATCGACGTTTTCAAGGACTGGTGCATGTTGCCGGATGATGGCGACGATGCTTTGTTCTTGGGTGGGAAAGACTATCTGCCACTATTTCAGAATCTGACGCTTCATCATGCAGGCACCAGGATAGTCGTATACAATTCCTTGACGCAGCCTGAATTGCCTGTTGGCTTCAAGGCGGTTCGATACAAAACCACCACTCGCACCAACTGGCACTATGAGTGCGTAAGGGCGCTGCTTAGCAACGAATTCAAGGTTTAGGGATTTTCCTCCGCAGCGACATGGGCATCAACCCCACGTCCAAATCATTGTAGGACTTGGTCGTGTCTCCTGGGGCAAGGCTTCAGCCCGCCCTTTGGCTCCGACCCAAACTCACCATCTCACCACTCACCATCTCACCGGCCTGCCTTCAACGCACCCCTCCCCGCGTACCGCGCCTGATCGCCCAGCTCCTCCTCGATGCGGATCAGCTGGTTGTACTTGGCGGTGCGGTCGGAGCGGGAGAGGGAGCCGGTCTTGATCTGGCCGGCGCTGGTGGCCACGGCGATGTCGGCGATGGTGGCATCCTCGGTCTCGCCGGAGCGATGCGAGATGACGGCCGTATAGGCGGCAGCCTGCGCCATCGCCACGGCGTCGAGCGTCTCGCTCAGCGAGCCGATCTGGTTCACCTTCACCAGGATCGAGTTGGCCACGCCCTTGGCGATGCCCTCCTTGAGGCGCGCCGTGCTGGTGACGAACAGGTCGTCGCCGACCAGCTGGCACTTGCGGCCGAGCTCGTCGGTGAGGGCCTTCCATCCCTGCCAGTCGTCCTCGGCCATGCCGTCCTCGATGGAGACGATGGGGAAGCGGCCGACGAGGCCGGCGAGGTGCTTCACCATGCCGGCGCTGTCGAGCGACTTGCCCTCGCCCTCCATCTGATACTTGCCGTCCTTGTAGAATTCCGTGGCGGCGCAATCCAGCGCCAGCACCACGTCGTCGCCCGGCCTGTAGCCCGCGGCCTCGATAGCCTGCATGACGAAGGCGAGCGCCTCCTCGGCCGACCTGAGGTTGGGCGCGAAGCCGCCCTCGTCGCCGACGTTGGTGGCGTGGCCGGCGTCCTTGAGCGCCTTGCGGAGCGTGTGGAACACCTCCGCGCCCATGCGGATGGCGTCGGCGCAGGAGGCCGCCCCCCCCGGCATGATCATGAACTCCTGGATGTCGATCGGGTTGTCGGCATGCGCGCCCCCATTGACGATGTTCATCATCGGCACGGGCGGCAGATGCGCCCGCACGCCCCCGAGATAGCGGTAGAGCGGCAGCTCGCGCGCTTGGGCCGCCGCCTTGGCGACCGCCAGCGACACACCCAGGATGGCGTTGGCGCCGAGGCGGGCCTTGTGGGGCGTGCCGTCGA
>JBAPMW010000358.1:0-7814 GCA_049278815.1 Hyphomicrobiaceae bacterium | reverse complement strand
GTCTGGCCCTACTACTACGCCGGCACGATGGGCCTCATCATGCGCGACGGCATCAACCGTCTGCGCCACGTGAAGAAGTATTCGGGCTTTCACTCGACGATCTGCGTCAACCCGGCCTGGACCGGCTTCATCGCCGGGACGGGCAAGCTCGCCGGCGCCGATCCGCGCGAGATGGCCAAATCGGACCTCGTGGTGATCTGGGGCACCAACCCGGTGAGCACCCAGGTCAACGTCATGACGCACGCCATCCGCGCCAGGAAGGAGCGCGGCGCCAAGATCGTCGCCGTCGATGTCTACCAGAACGGCACCATGCAGCAGGCCGACCTGGCGCTGTGCCTCCGGCCCGGCACCGACGGCGCGCTGGCCTGCGCGGTGATGCACGTGCTGTTCCGCGACGGCCATGCCAACTGGCCCTATCTGGAGAAGTACACCGACTGTCCGCGCGAGCTGGAGGCGCACCTGGCCTCGCGCACGCCGGAGTGGGCGAGCGCCATCACCGGCCTGTCGGTGGCCGAGATCGAGACCTTCGCCAGGATGGTCGGCGCCACGCCGCGCACCTACTTCCGCCTCGGCTACGGCTTTGCACGCTCGCGCAACGGCTCCCACAACATGCACGCGGCGCTGTGCATCCCGGCCGTCACCGGCGCGTGGCTCCACGAGGGCGGCGGGGCCTTCCACAACAGCGGCAGCATCTATCACTGGAACCGCTCGCTCATCGAGGGCCTCGACGTGGTCGATCCGAGCGTGCGCATCCTGGACCAGTCGCGCATCGGCCCGGTGCTGACCGGCGATCCTTACGACCTCAAGGACGGCCCGCCGGTGACGGCGCTCTTCATCCAGAACACCAACCCGGTGCAGGTGGCGCCCGAGCAGCGCAAGGTGAAGGCGGGCTTCGCGCGCGAGGACCTCTTCACCTGCGTGCACGAGCTGTTCATGACCGCCACCGCCGAGATGGCCGACGTGGTGCTGCCCGCCACCATGTTCCTGGAGCACGACGACATCTACCAGGGCGGCGGCCACCAGCACATCCTGCTGGGCCCGAAGCTGGTCGAGCCGCCCGGCGAGTGCCGCTCCAACCACGAGGTCATCGCGGGCCTCGCCAAGCGCGTCGGCGCCGAGCACCGCGGCTTTGCCATGACCCCGCGCGAGATCATCGACTGGACCTTGCAGAGCTCGGGCTGGGGCAGCCTTGCGGAGCTGGAGGCCGCCAAGTGGATCGACTGCCAGCCGCCGTTCGAGAAGGCGCACTACATCGGCGGCTTCGGCTACCCCGACAAGAAATTCCGCTTCAAGCCGGACTGGGGAAACGTGCCGGCGCCGCGCGCCAACGGCATCCGTGTCGCCGCTGATATGCCGCGCCTGCCGGACCATTGGGACGTGGTCGAGAAGGCCGACGAGCGGCACCCGTTCCGCCTCGCCACCAGCCCGGCGCGCGACTACCTCAACTCCTCCTTCAACGAGATGCCGACCAGCCAGGCGCGCCAGGGCAAGCCGCGGGTGAAGATGCACCCGGACGACCTCGCCGGCCTCGGGATCGCGGCCGGCGCACGCGTGCGCATGGGCAACGAGCGCGGCGAGATCGTGCTGGAGGCCGAGGCGTTCGCCGGGGTGCGGAGGGGCGTCGTGATCGTCGAGAGCATCGCTCCCAACGCCCACTTCGAGGGCGGCGAGGGCATCAACACGCTCACCAGCGCGATCCAGGGCGCGCCCTACGGCGGCGCCGCCTTCCATGACAACCACGTGTGGATCGCGAAGGCATAGGCCAGGGGGCTCACGGCGACGCGACGGAATTCACCCCGGCCGGCGATGCCGGCTGACGAGGCTTGAAGGAGGCCACGATGACGAAGTCTGCTGTCACCTATCTCAATCCGCCCAGCTCGACGCCGCCGGCCGGCATGTACAGCCACGTGGCGCGCGCAGCGCCCGGCGAGCTGGCCTTCATCGCCGGGCAGGTGGCCGTGGACCGGTCCGGCGCGTCCATAGGTGTCGGCGATCTGGCCGCCCAGGTGAACCAGGTGTTCACCAACATCGGCGACATCCTCAAGGACCTCGGCAGCGACTTCGAGCAGGTGGTGCAGCTCACCACCTACCTGACCAGCGCCGACGCCATCCCGGCCTTCATGTCGGCGCGCGCAGCCCTGCTCCCCAAGCTCTACCCCGCCGGCAAATACCCGCCCAACACGCTGCTCGTCATCGACCGCCTGGTCAAGCCAGAGCTCCTCATCGAGGTGGCCGCCATCGCGCGCGTGCCGGGGTGAGGGGTAGCAGCGTATGAACCGGCCTGGCGGGCTCAGCCAAGGAAGATGCGGCGCAGCTCGGGGCTGTCGATCAGCTCGGCCGAGGGCCCGGCGGCGGCCACGAGGCCGCTCTCCAGGACGTAGCCGCGGTTGGACATGGACAGGGCGAGACGCACGTTCTGCTCGATGATGAGGATCGCCATGCCTTCCGACTTCAGCCTGTCGAAGGTGGCCCGCATCAGCGCCATTGCCTGCGGGGCAAGGCCGAGGAAGGGCTCGTCCACCATCAGGAGGCGCGGCAGCGACATCAGTCCGCGCCCCAGCGCGAGCATCTGCTGCTCGCCGCCCGACAGCGTGCGGGCGAGCTGGCCTTGCCGCTCGGAGAGGCGAGGAAACAGCGAGAGCACGCGCTCGATCGACGCGGGCCGCGCGGCCCTGGCCGCCGGATGCCACGCGCCGAGGACCAGGTTCTGCATCACGCTCAGGTGCGGGAACACGCGCCGGCGCTCCAGCACATGCGCCAGCCCGAGCGGCGTACGGTGGTGGATCGGCTTGCCGACGAGGCTTCGGCCCTCGAAACGGATGTCGCCGGCCTTGGCGGCGATCAGGCCGGTGATGGCGTTGACCACCGTGCTCTTGCCCGAGCCGTTGGGGCCGAGCAGCGCCACGGTCTCCCCGGCCGCGACGTTGAGCGAGACGCCCCACACAACCTGGTAGTCGCCGTAGGCGACCTCCAGCTTGTCGACCTCAAGCAGCATCGGCGACGCCTCCGAGGTAGGCCTCTACCACCTTGGGGTCGTTGCGCACGTTCTCGGGCGTGCCGAGGGCGATGCGGCGGCCCGCATAGAGGGCGAGGATGCGGTCGGCAAGGCGCATCATGACCTCCATGTTGTGCTCGATGGTGACAATGGTGACGCCGCGGCCCTTCAGCTCCAGCACGAGATCCACAAGGCCCGGAATGGTGCGCTGGTCGACTCCGCCCGTCACCTCGTCCATCAGGATGAGGCGCGGCTGCATGGCGAGGCCGCGCGCCAGCTCCAGGCGCTTGCGCTGACCGGTGGAAAGCTCGCGCGCGAAGTGGTCGCGCTTCTCCAGGAGGTCCACGAACGCCAGCGCCTCAAGGGCCGCGTCGCGCGCGGCCTTCATGTTGGAGGTGCGGGCGAGTGCGCCCACCATGACGTTCTCCGTCGCGGTGAGGTCGGTGAAGGGCTTGAGCTTCTGGAAGGTGCGCGCCACGCCGAGGCCGGCGATCCTGTCGGCGCGCAGGCCGGTGATATCCCGGCTACCGAAGGCAACGCGGCCCGCATCCGGGGTCTGCGAGCCGGTAATGAGGTCGAACAGCGTGGACTTGCCGGCGCCGTTCGGGCCGATGATGCCGAGGATCTCGCCTTCGTTGACGTCGAAGCTGATGCGGTCATTGGCGGCGAGGCCGCCGTAGCGCTTGGTCACACCCTGGACCTCGAGCAGCGGGCTCTTGTCGCTCATGTGGTGGCCCTTCCCGTGCGGCGGCGGATGCCCTCTGAGAACAGGCTCAGGATGCCGCTCGGCCGCCACATGCACACCGCCATGATGAGGAGGCCGTAGATGATGAGGTCGATGGTGCCCCCGGTGCCGCCGAGCCAGATGCGGCTGTATTCCGAAAGCGGGATGAGGATGGCCGCACCGAGCGCCGGCCCCCACAGGGTGCCGCTGCCGCCCAGCACCGTCATCAGCACGACAATGATGGAGATCTCGGCGGACAGGAGGCGCTCGGGGTCGAGCACCAGCACGTACTGCGCGTAGAAGGTGCCGGCCACCGACATCATCGCCGCCGAGATCATGAACGCCAGCACCTTGTGGCGCGCGATGGCGATGCCAAGGCTCGCGGCGGCCTCGGGCTCGTCGCGCATCGCCTGCAGGCGGAAGCCGAGGCGGCTGCGCCGCAGCATCCACACGACGGCGTAGCCGAGCGCCGCCGCGGCGAGCATCAGGTAGTAGTAGGGCACCTTGCTGGTGTGGAATTGCAGGGAAAGCCACGGCGAGGTCCGGTCGATGGGGATGTAGAGCCCCGAGGCGGCGCCGACCCAATCCCAGCGCTGCACGACGATCTGCACGCCGGCGCCGATGAGCAGGGTCGCGATGGCGAAGTAGTGTCCGCGCAGACGCAGGGTGGGCACGCCCACGGCGATGGCGGCCAGTGCCGAGAGGGCCATGCCGACGATCAGGCCGATCCACGGGCTGATGCCGTACTTCACGAACAGCACGGAGGCGGAGTAGGCGCCGATGCCGAAGAACATCACGTGCCCGAGACTGATCATGCCGGAAAATCCGGCGACGACGTTCCAGGACTGGGCCATCAGCGCGTAGAGCATGATGAGAATGAGGAGATGCTGCGCGAAGGGAGACGTGAACAGAAAGGGATAGACCAGCAGGAACGCCGCCAGCGCCACGCCGAGCGCCATCGACCATGGCGGCGGGCGCGGCCACACCGGCTCCGACCTTGCCAGCTCCAGCATGCGCGCCCGGTCGCTCGCCATGGGTCAGAACCCTCGCCACGAGCGCCGACGGGGTCCCCCTCCCCCTTGCGGGGAGGGGCTAGGGGTGGGGGGACTCCCGACCTTCGACGTTCTGCAATCCCCCCCACCCTGTCCCTCCCCCACAAGGGGGGAGGGGACGATGTGGGGTCTGTCTCGCGTCATGACAGCCGCGGGCTTCCTTCTACCTGTGCCGCGCTTACAACGGACGGCGGGATGACGACTTGCTTCAAGCCTGCGAGCCATGGAGCGCACGACCTAGAACCTCCCAAACAGGCCGTTGGGCCTGACGATGACCACAGCCAGATAGAGCCCGAACACGATGACGGTCTTGTAGGAGGGATCGATCAGCAGTCCGCCAAGCGACTCCACCAGGCCGATAAGGACGCCGGCCACGAGGCTTCCGAGGATGCTGCCGAAGCCGCCCAGCGCCACCGCGACGAACGCCAGGAGCGCGAAGTTCACGCCGACGTCCGGGAAGATGTAGTAGAACGTCGACAGCATGGTGCCGGCGACGCCGACGCAGCCGAGCCCGATGGCCCAGCCCAGGGCCGACATGCGCTCGGTCGGGATGCCCATCACGGCGGCCGCCTGGCGGTCCTGCGCGGTGGCCTGCAGCCCGAGGCCCGTCTCGGTGCGCGTCACGAACACCCAGAGCGCGAGGAATGCGAGCAGGCAGATGACGCCGGCCACCAGCTGCGGCTGGCCGATGAAGATCGGCCCCACCTGCACGCGGCCGGCGACCCAGGGATCGGCGACGGTGCGGAAGTCGGGCGTCCAGAGATACTGGGCGCTGGCGCGCAGGGCGACCGCGAGCCCGAAGGTGCCGCATATCTGGGCCAGCATGGGCGCCTTCAGGAGCCGGCGGATGATCCCCAGATGCACAAGCACGCCGGCCGCGGCGAGCAACGCGGCCACCAGCGGAAGGGACAGGAGCGGGTCGAGCCCTGCGAGCGCCCAGAGCCAGAACGCCGCGAACATGGCGAGCATGAGAAACTCGCCATGCGCGAAGTTGACGATCTCCATGAGCCCAAAAATCAGGCTGAGACCGACTGCGACGAGGGCATAGATGAGCCCCATCAGGAGACCGCTGACGACGGCCTGGATGATCAGGTCACGAGACATCGCCGGTGTGCGTGCTCCGCTGCGGTTCGTCGGATTGACCGGTTTGCAGGTTGCAAGAGATTGCAAGACACGATCCAATCTCGACTCGTCAAGAGCCAGACGGAGTGGAGCCCGATGAAAATGAGAACGATCACGCTCGCATGCGCCGCACTGCTCGCAAGTGCAACCTCTGCGAGTGCGCAACAAGAGGTCAAGGTGGGGGTGCTGTATGCGCTGTCGGGACCGACGGCGCAGATCGGCATCGACGCGGTGGCGGCCGTGAAGACCGTGCTGGAGATCGTCAACGAGGGGGCAGACCTGCCGTTGCCGCTTGCCAAGGGGAAGGGCCTGCCCGGCCTCGGCGGCGCCAAGGTCTCGATCGTCGTCGTCGATCACCAGGGCAAGCCGGAGGTGGGCCTGAGCGAGACCGAGCGCCTGATCACGCAGGAGAAGGTGCATGCCGTGTTCGGCGCCTACTTCTCGTCCGTGACGGGAGCGGCGAGCCAGGCCGCGGAGCGGGCGGGGATTCCCTTCGTCAACGCCGAGTCGTCCTCGCCGGCGCTCACGAGGCGCGGCCTCAAGTATTTCTTCCGCACCTCGCCGACGGACGAGAGCTTCTCGCAGTTGATGTTCGACTTCCTCAAGGACCTGGGCGCCAAGACGGGGAAGAAGATTCAGTCGGTCTCGATCTTCCATGAGGACACGGCGTTCGGCTCCGACAGCGCCAAGGTGCAGGAGCGGCTCGCCAAGGAGAGCGGCATCAAGGTGCTGGAGAGGATCACCTACAAGGCGCAGACGACGTCGCTGAGCTCGGAGGTGCAGCGCCTCAAGGCCGCGAACGCCGACGTGCTGCTGCCGTCGTCCTACACGTCCGACACCTTCCTGCTGCTGCGCACCGCCAAGGAGCTCGACTACAACCCGAAGCTGATCGTGGCCCAGAACGCCGGGTTCACCGATCCGACCTTCATCAAGACCATGGGCAAGGACGCCGAGGGCTCGATCTCGCGCTCGCCCTATAACTCCGACCTTGAAGGGCGCATCCCGCTGATCGGCAAGGTCAACGCCATCTTCAAGAAGCACTCGAACGGCCGCGATCTCTCCGACGTGCCGGCACGCGTGTTCACCGGCTTCATGACGCTGCTCGATGCGATCAACCGCGCCGGCTCGACGGACCCCGAGAAGCTGCGCGCCGCGCTGGCCGCCACGAACATCCCGCCCGACCAGCTGATCGTGCCCTACAAGGGCGTCAAGTTCGATGCCACCGGCCAGAACATCCTGGTCCGGCCGATCCTGATGCAGGTGCAGAAGGGCAAGTACTGCACGATCTATCCCTTCGAGCTGGCCGCCTGCCCGGTGCAGTACCCGACGCCCACCTGGGCAGAGAAGGCGAAGCTGTGACCTTGGTCCACAGGGAAACCGGGCCTGCCCGGTAGCCTGGAGAGGGTTGCATGTCGGATCGGCTGCAACCCTTTCCATAGAGTCATCCTCGCGCGGCGCGGGCATGACGCACATGGTGAAGGACCAGGGCTTCAACCGGCGACAGCGCGCCTACTTCACTGCAATGCCCTGCTCCCTGTACCACTTGGCGGCGCCGGCATGAATGGCACGCCGATCTCCTCCGCCATGATCTGCGGCGCCAGCCTGGCCAGCTCCCTGTAGTTGGCGGCCATCGAGTCCCTCCTGGCGAAGATCGCCGCTCCCGGTCGAACGAGCTCAACCGCGACGTGATGAAGCCGCTCCGCGGCAAGCGCGGTCGTCATGCGCCTCGAGGCCGGAGCCACCGACGCCGGACGGGCGATGATCCCCGCGATCTTGCCGACCAGGGCATCCGTCTTGATGTGAGCTGTGCATCGCCGACGGATGCGCTGTTGCAGGGGCTCGGCCTCGACATCTCCAAGCGGCAGCTGGTGCGGCTGCACAACGCTGGCCAGGAGGCCTTTCTGAGTGAAGCGCGCGAGGT
>JBAPMW010000357.1:0-3915 GCA_049278815.1 Hyphomicrobiaceae bacterium | reverse complement strand
GGTGACGTTCCGAGGCTCCGTGGTTATCGCTCAAGGATGGCCAGCTCTTTGAGAGCGCGGTGCCGCACGTCCAGATCATACCTGTGCTCACAGACCGCCTGCTCGCCAAAGGTGTCGCAGTTGCCGCCCGCCCCACGTCGGACGAAGAAGTACCTTCGCTGCTCTCGGCCCTTATCAACTGGCTTCCACTCTTCATGTTCTATGTGGTGCTCTATTTCGCCCTCGCACGCCCCCTGCTCGCGGTTGCCCGGCAGATCGAGGCCTTTGCGAAAGCCATGCAAGAGCAATCCTCAAGGCCGCCATCCTCGCAGCCCTAGTCGACGACCCGTCCCTTGCAGTAGCGTCCTGGCTGGCACCTCTATTCGACCAACGGTCGGTTGCCCATGGGGGCCGGGTGCAGATAATAAGGGCCGATTGGCCAACGCCGTACGGCATGTGAGGAGATGCGCGATGTCCGAGAAGATCTACAACGTGCCGGCCGAGTGGGCGGCGCGCGCCTTCCTCGACAACGAGAAGTACCTGGCGATGTACAAGCGCTCGGTCGAGGACCCGAACGGGTTCTGGGGCGAGGCGGGCAAGCGCATCGACTGGATCAAGCCTTACACCAAGGTTAAGAACACCTCCTACGGGCCGGGCGACGTCTCCATCAAGTGGTACGAGGACGGCACCCTCAACGCCTCCTACAACTGCATCGACCGGCACCTGAAGAAGCGGGCCGACCAGGTGGCCATCATCTGGGAGGGCGATGATCCCACCCACCACGAGACCATCACCTACCACCAGCTGCACGAGCGGGTGTGCAAGCTCGCCAACGTGCTCAAGGCCAACGGCGTCAAGAAGGGCGACCGCGTCACCGTCTACCTGCCGATGATCCCGGAGGCGGCCTACGCCATCCTGGCCTGCGCCCGCATCGGCGCCGTCCACTCGGTGGTGTTCGGCGGCTTCTCGCCCGACAGCCTCGCCGGGCGCATCAACGACTGCGATTCCAAGTTCGTCATCACGGCCGACGAGGGCGTGCGCGGCGGACGGCCGATCCCCCTCAAGAAGAACACCGACGAGGCGTTGAAGCACTGCAAGGGCGACGAGAAGGTGTTGGTGGTGCGTCGCACCGGCGCCGATATCGGCTGGGTGAAGGGCCGCGACATGTGGCTGCACGACGAGCTCGTCAAGGTGAGCGCCGACTGCCCGCCGGTGGAGATGAGCGCGGAGGACCCGCTGTTCATCCTGTATACGTCGGGCTCCACCGGCAAGCCCAAGGGCGTGCTGCACACCACCGGTGGCTATCTCACCTTCGTGGCGATGACGCACCAGTACGTGTTCGACTACCACGACGGCGACATCTACTGGTGCACGGCCGACGTGGGCTGGGTGACAGGCCACAGCTATATCCTGTACGGACCGCTCGCCAACGGCGCCACCTCGCTGATGTTCGAGGGCGTGCCGAACTATCCGACGCCGTCGCGCTTCTGGCACGTGATCGACAAGTGGGCCGTCAACATCTTCTACACCGCCCCCACCGCCATCCGCGCGCTGATGGGCGCGGGCGACGACTACGTGCGGCGCACGGACCGCTCCTCGCTGAAGCTGCTCGGCACCGTGGGCGAGCCGATCAACCCCGAGGCGTGGGAGTGGTATCACCGCGTGGTGGGCGACGGGCGCTGCCCGATCGTCGACACCTGGTGGCAGACCGAGACCGGCGGCATCCTCATCACGCCGCTGCCCGGCGCCACCAGGCTCAAGCCCGGCTCGGCGACGCGGCCGTTCTTCGGCATCCAGCCGGCGCTGGTCGACGAGAAGGGCACCCTGCTGGAGGGCGCGGCGTCGGGCAACCTGGTGATCCTGGAGTCCTGGCCCGGCCAGATGCGCACCGTCTACGGCGACCACGAGCGCTTCGCGCAGACCTATTTCTCCGCTTATCCGGGCATGTACTTCACGGGCGACGGCTGCCGCCGCGACGCGGACGGCTATTACTGGATCACCGGCCGCGTCGACGACGTGATCAACGTGTCGGGCCACCGCCTGGGCACGGCCGAGGTGGAATCGGCGCTGGTCTCCCACCCCAAGGTGGCGGAAGCCGCCGTGGTGGGCTACCCGCACGACATCAAGGGCCAGGGCATCTACTGCTACGTCACCCTGATCGCCGGCTTCCAGCCGAGCGACGAGCTGCGCAAGGAGCTGGTGCAGCACGTGAGGAAGGAGATCGGGCCGCTGGCGACGCCCGACCTTATCCAGTTCTCCCCCGGCCTGCCCAAGACCCGCTCCGGCAAGATCATGCGCCGCATCCTGCGCAAGATCGCCGAGGACGACTTCTCCAACATGGGTGACACCTCGACACTGGCGGAGCCGGCCGTGGTGGATGACCTCGTGAACAACCGGCAGAACAAGCGGGCTGGGGCACGGGGGTAGGGCGGATTAGCGAAGCGTAACCCGCCGTTGCTCGCGAGGTTTCGGCGGATTACGCCTATCGCCTGATCCGCCCTACCTTGCGTCGCGATCATGGTGTAGGACTATCGCGTACATGTCGATCCGGGCTCGTCGAGCGAGCCGCCCCTTTCGGCCGGGGCGGAGGGCTTGACTGCCACCTCCACGGGGCAGCCATGCGACAATGCCGCGTTCATCCGGGCAGCCAAGTCCGGCATTGTCCGCGGCCATGCCCCCACCCGCAGACCGGGCGCTGTCGCCCACGCGCCTCATCACGCACATCAGCCTGATCGGCTTTGCGACCGCGCTCTCGACGCGGGCGGTGGACCCCATCATTCCGCCCGTGGCCGAGGCCTTGCGCACCGATCCGGGCCGGGTGGCGCTGCTGACGACGGCGTTCACCCTGCCGTTCGTGATCGCCCAGCCGATCATGGGGCCGCTCGCCGATGCCATCGGCAAGCTGCGCATGATGCTCGTCTGCCTCACCGTCATCGTCGCCACATCGTTTGCGGCGGCGCTGGCGACGAGCTTCGAGATGCTGGTGGCGGTGCGCATCATCTGCGGTGCCGCCACGGGGGGCATCTATCCGGTGGGCATGGCCATCATTGCCGATGCGGTGCCGCTGGCCGAGCGGCAGGTGGGGATCGCGCGCTGGCTCGCCATCGTCATCGCCGGCAACCTGCTGGGCTCCGCCTTCGCCGGCGGTCTGGCCGACCTGTTCGGCTGGCGCGCGGTGTTTCTGGGCGTCGGGCTTGCCGCGGTGGCGGCGCTCATCAACGCCCGGATCAACCTGTGGCATGTGCCGCAGGCGCCGCCCCGCCGGCTGAACCTCGCCTCCATCCCGTCGCGGTATCTCGCCATCTTTGCCAATCCGCGCGCCAAGTTCTGCTATCTCGCCGTGTTCCTGGAGGGCACCGCGATCTTCGGTCTGTTCTCGTTCGTCGCCCTCCTGCTGGTGGCCGCCGGGGAGCCGCGCGCCGCCATCGCCGGGCTGGTGATCGGCGGCTTCTCGGCGGGCGGCATCGTCTACACGATGGCGGTGACGCCCCTGACGCGACGCTGGCAGCCGCGCCAGCTGATGCTGGGCGGCGGCGCGCTGTGCGCCGCCACGTTCGCGGGCCTCGCCTTCGATCCGGTGTGGCAGATCCAATTCGGGCTCTACGTGGCCATGGGCATCGGGTTCTACACGCTGCACGGCTGCATCCAGGTGGAGTCGAGCGAGCTCTCCACGACCGCGCGCGGCACGGCGCTGTCGATGCACTCGCTGATGTTCTTCCTGGGCCACGCCGCGGGGCCGGTGCTCTACAGCATCGGCTTCGCCTGGCTCGGGTCCGGCACCTCCGTGCTGCTGGGCGGCGTGGTGGTGATGCTGACGGCGCTGATGTGCGCGCACTATCTGCGGCGCCGGCCGGGCGCGTGAGCCGGGGCGCGCCCAGGGTGGGGATGCCAGGTTTGCGCTACGGCCCCCGGCCCGACGCGGCTGCGCCGTTACGC
>JBAPMW010000356.1:0-4828 GCA_049278815.1 Hyphomicrobiaceae bacterium | reverse complement strand
ATCATTGGTCTACCCGGCGACCAGATTCTTGTGCGAGCCGGTGTAGTCACGGTGAATGGACAACCTCTGAAGCGCCGGTCTGTCAGCCGGTTTGAGCTGGGCCGCGAGCTGAAATTACCTGAATATGTAAACGTCTTTGAGGAGACGACGCCGGAAGGTCTCTCATACAGGATAGCCGAAGGCTGGGGCCACAGCGGGCTTATGGACGCAGGGCCATACGTGGTTCCACCAGGCCACTGTTTTGTAATGGGAGACAGCAGGGACAACGCCGTGGATTCAAGAACTCCAAAGGAACGAGGCGGAGTTGGATTCGTTCCTCTGGAGAATATCTTGGGTCCAGCAACCATCAGATTCTTTCAGCTTGGCCTCGATCTCGAATGACGGGCTGACCGGCCTAGGCTGGCGGTGCGAGCCCGTGCGGGCGATGAGGTTTGCTTCCGCGCTGACTACCCCGCCTGCGGAGGGGCGTTCTCGTTGACGGGTGCCGACGTGCCCGAACCGCTGCCGTCACCGGTCGCGTCCGGCGACTTGCTATCCGACGGTTTGGGGCCGCCCTGCGCCACGCCGACCATGGCCGGCCGCAGCACCCGCTCCTCGATGGTGTAGCCGGCCTGGTAGACCTCGACGACGGTGCCGTTGGGCACGTCTGTGCGCGGCACCTGCATGACCGCCTGGTGCAGGTGCGGGTTGAACGGCTCGTTCATGGGCTGCAGGCGCTTGATGCCGTGGCGGTCGAGCACGTTCAGCAGCTCGCGCTCGGTCATGGTCACGCCTTCCAGGAAGCTCTTCAATGTCGGGTCCTTCTCGGCCGCGCCGGGCGGGACCGCATCGATGCAGCGCTGGAAGTTGTCGCCGACGCCGACGATGTCCTTGGCGAGCTTGGTGATGGCGTACTTCGCCGCCTCCTCGCGCTCACGCTCGGCACGCTTGCGGACGTTCTCCGCGTCGGCGTGCGCCCGGAGCCACCTGTCCTTGAGCCCTTCCACCTCGACCTTGAGGGCCGCGACAACCTCCTGGAGACCTTTTTCCGCCTGGGCGGCAGCGTCCTGAGGCTGCTGAGTGTCCGGCTGCGAGGCCGCTGGCGGCTGCGAAGGGGCGGCGCTCTCCGGCGCCGCAGCCGGCTCGCCGGTCTCGGTCCTCTTCGGGTCGGAATCGTCGGGTGGTGCATTGGCCATCGGCAAATTCCGCGTTTGAGACTGTTGCGGTGATCGCGTGGCGGCAGACCCTGAGGCCGCCGATCGATCCCTACCCCGGTCGATCCAGGCGGTCGGTCCTGGCCGCTGTATCATGCGCGCATATCGGGCAAACGCGGGAAAAAATCAAGGAGGGCAGTAGGGCAATAGGGCAGTAAGGCAGCAGCCTATTGCCCTACTGCCCTACTGCCTTCTTCACGTCAGCACCCGCCCGATGAGCCTGGCCGTGTAATCCACCATCGGAATGATGCGCGCGTAGTTGAGGCGGGTGGGGCCGATCACGCCGATCACCCCCACGATCTTGCGCCGCTCGTCCTTGAAGGGCGCCACCACCAGCGAGGAGCCCGACAGCGAGAACAGCTTGTTCTCCGAGCCGATGAAGATGTGCACGCCCTCACCACGCTCGGCGAGGCCCAACAGCTGGGCCAGCTCGCGCTTGGTCTCGAAGTCGTCGAACAGCTGGCGGATGCGCTCCAGGCTCTCCAGGCCGTCGACGTCCTTGAGCAGGTTGGCCTGGCCGCGCACGATCAGGCTCTGTTTGCCGTCGAGCGCGCCGGACCAGGTTGCAAGCCCCGCCTCGATCACCTTCTGGGTGAGCTCGTCGAGCTCCTTCTTGGCGCTGGCCTGCTCCTTCTCGATCCTGGCCCTCGCCTCGTCCAGGGTGAGGCCGGCGATGCGGGCGTTGAGATAGTTGGTGGCCTCAGCCAAGCTCGACGCCGGCAGCCCTTTCGGCAGGGCGATGACGCGGTTTTCCACCTCCTGGTCCTCGCCCACCAGGACGACCAGCCCCTTGCCGGGGTCCAGGGGCACGAACTCGATGTGCTTGAGCCGCCCCACCTGCTTGTCGGCCAGCACCATGCCGGCGCAGTGCGACAGGCCGGAGATCATCTCGCCCGCCTTGATAAGCATCTGCTCCAGCGCCGTCTCGCCCCTGGCGCCGATCTGGGCCTCGATGGCCCGGCGCTCCTCCGCCGCCATGTCGCCGACCTCGAGCAGGCCGTCCACGAACAGGCGCAGTCCCGTCTCGGTGGGCAGCCGGCCGGCCGAGGTGTGGGGCGCATAAATGAGGCCCAGGCGCTCCAGGTCCGACATGACGTTGCGCACGGACGCGGGTGACAGCGTCATCGGCAGCTGGCGCGACAGGTTGCGCGAGCCGACGGGCTCGCCGGTGGCGAGATAGGTCTCGACGATCTCCCGGAAGATGGCGCGCGAGCGCTCGTTGAGCCGCTGCAGGTTGGTGAGGCTCGCTGCGGCGGGTTGGCCGAAAGGCTTGTCGGTGCTCATGGTCCAGGCTGCGGTTGTCGTATGGGCCTCGACTCTAAGACCGATGCTTTCTTCACGTCAAACCGAGCCGGCGCACTGCTGGTCCGGGCGGAACGTGAGCTGGCAGCACAGCGTATATACATCACGTACAGCACTACTCTCTATTCGCTCCTTGCAAAGGAGGAGCAGGGCGTCCAGGCTCGCGCCCGTTGGCCTCTGACCTTATCGCGAGGGGCACGAAGAACGCCCTGCTCGGTCGTCTCCGACGGCCGCCTGGCGCTTGGATAGGCCTATCCACCAACCAGCAGCGGGGTATCGGAGGCTCGACTTCGCCGCATCCGGGCACCCTGCCAGCGCTTGGACGGTCTATCCACCAACCAGCCGACGCACCGGACCACGGCACCCCGGCTCCCATCTGAGGCACGGTGCCGGCCACCGCATCCCCATCTCCGAGGCGCGCGCAGGAGAGCACATTGTGGGGCGGATGTCATTATCTGCCTACATACATTATGAATGCAGATTGACTATCTCCGTGCGCCGATTCGTCGGGGTCAGACCCTGCGGGTCTGACCCCATGGCACCTCCGGCGGCAGGTGCGCGCCGGTGCAACATGTGCACACCGCGCGGTTGTTCCTCGACACCGATGCAACGCGAGTGCTCAACGCTCCGCAGTGAGCTTTTCACCAGCGAGGGGGTTCGAGTTGCCATCGTTGATCGAGCAGATTCAGCGCGACTGCGTGGACAAGAACACGTCGGTGAGCGACCTTCTTCGCAAGGTCAAGCTGGCGGCCAGCAAGCTCGGCATCGCCGATGTCGAGGAATGGGTGACCAACGAACTTGAGGGGTACAAGAGCGACGTGCCCGACTATCGCGTCGTGTTCGGTACCCCCATGGCGTGGGAGCCCGATACGGGCGAGCAGCCCATTCTCGGCTCGCTAGTGGGCATGCTGTCGCGAAAGCCCCAAGGCGAAGCGATAGCCTCGATTGAGGAGTGTCTGGCGTCGCCAAATCACAAACTCGGAATCAGGTTTCCTGATAGCATCGCTGAGGCTCTAGACAAGGCCAACCATACGCATACGCATTACTATCTGCAGCTCCCGCGCAGCCAGTTGGCCCGCATCATCGACCGCGTTCGCACCCTCGTTCTCGATTGGACGACGCGCCTCGAAAAGGCCGGCGTCGTGGGCACCGAGTTTTCCTTCACCGAGAACGACAAGCAGAAGGCTCAAGGCGCGGCCATGCACATCAGCATCGGAACGGTGCAAAACTTCACCGGCAACCTCGGTCAGGGCAACGTGTCGGGCGCGATCACCAGCGCCGGCCTCGATGTGGAAGGGGTGCGCGTCCTTGCAGCCGAGATGCGCCAATACGCGGCCGACTTGGCGAAAGCTGGCGTGAACAGCAATACCCTTGAAGCGAAGATCGGCGCCATCGAAGCCGAGTTGAGGAACACCAAACCGGATCAATCCGTGTTGCGCGGATTGCTCGGCGACATCCGAAACGCTCTCAGCGGCGCGGCCGGCAGCATCATCGCGTCTGGCGTGATCTATAGGATCGGTGGCCTTCTCGGCGCGTAGGTTCTGGTGTGGGGTCAGACCCGCAGGGCTACGGCATTCACACAAGTGGTCGTTTCTGTCGTCCCAATTCGCAAATCGCTCAATGATTGAGATGCTGTTATGGCATTTTTAATTTGACAGTTCAGATGATACTGCTAAGGTGCTCGTGTCGCCAGCAACTGGGAGGGGAATGGGCATCAGCGAGCTTGAGCACAGGCAGAACGGCTGCGGATCATTGCGGCGTGACCCGCGCCCGCTCCGCGCGACACGGCCTTGGGCCGCAAGTTCGCGAGGCCGGCGCGCCCTCAGATAAGGTCGTCCCTCAGGTCGCGTTGAGCGCGCCGCCCGCGGCCGGCGGGCGGAGTTGTGTGACGATTTTGAGGGAGGCTCTCCGGGGCAGGCCGCCGGAGACACGAGCGGCAATCGTCATCTGGCCCTGGTCGAGCTGGCCGGATCCCCTGGTGTCACCGCCACGGCTCCTCGGCCGGAACGCCCGCCGCAGCTCACGGCGTTGCCTGACCGGCAATAGCCCCGTCCCGCAGACCGATCCGCTTGCCGCAGAGCCTCCACAAGAGGCCTATTCGTCAGAGCTGCACCGGCGCCGCCGCCAAGCCGGCCGCGGGAAGCATCCGCAGAGGCGCAGCGCCTGGGACAGAGGCGTTGCAGCCCAGCCCCTCATCGCTGGCTGGCGGCATCCCCGACGCGGCGCGCCTGCGCCGCCCGCGGGAAGGGTGCCACGCCATCATCCATGCGAGTCTTGCAGAGCCCTCCCCGCCCTGCCAACGAATACGACATACAGCACAATAACCAACTATG
>JBAPMW010000355.1:0-4122 GCA_049278815.1 Hyphomicrobiaceae bacterium | reverse complement strand
CCCTGGTACGGCCGCGAAAGCCCAGAGTGGCGCAGGCCGGCAAGCGGCGCGGCCGTTTTGTAGTGCCCCGGCATTTTCTCACAAGCCTCTGACAACCCTTGGAAATCCCTCCATTGGCTAGCGACGGATCGTGGCAATTTAGAGAAGAGGGCAGTAGGGCAGTAGGGCAGTAAGGCAGTGAGGCAGTGAGGCAGTAAGGCGGTAGGGCAGTGCGAGAGAGCCCGTCCCTCTCCCTATTGCCCTATTGCCCTACTGCCTGACTTACGGCCCTCATGTACGCGCGGATGCGCGCGGCGTTCACCCCGATGTCGCTGCCTCCGATGCGGCTGGCGGAGCGCATGTCGATGCGGCTGCCGCCGCCGTCGGCGGTCACCCGTATGACGATGTCGTCCGTGAAGCCGAACCAGAAGGTCCGCGCGCTCGCCTCGATGCGCCCCTTGTCCCTGTCCACGACAACGATGGTCCAGCCCCGCATCGCCTGCGCGACGGCCAGCGCCTTGCTGAACGCCTCACCTGCCGGCAGGGCCGAGCGCACCGGCACGATGTCGGGATAGCCGGCCCGTTGCAGCTCGGAGAGCTCCGGGTCGGGCGTATCGGACCTGTCGGCGTCCTCGGCGGCGCGTGCTGCCAGGGCAGCCTCGAAGGCCGGCCGATTGTCGGTATCGGTGGAAATGTCGTTGATGGGCGGGAAGGTCCGAAATTGGCGCTCGTACCGCAGCGGCAGGTAGACGAGGCCCGCGCCGACGGCGAGGACGGCAAGCAGTGCGACGAACGTGGGCCGGCCGAGCTGCGCGCGGGCGAGCGCCAACGTCAGGAGGCTGACGGCGACGGCGATCGCGGCCATCGCGCCAGCGAGAGGAATGATCGAGAGCAGGGCGAAGCCGTACGACCACCAGCCGAGCCGCCAGCCGAGCGGGGCCAGCGCCAGCAGGCCCAGAGCCAGGCTCACCGCGACAATCGAGACAACCGAGCCAACGGTCCGCATGCGCCCACCGCACCAGCAGGGATGCGCGCCACGTTGGCTGCTTTCGGCCGTCCAGTCAATTCTTGGTGAGCCGTTTGGGTTGTGGAGGGCTTACCTCCACGGTGACCGCCTCCGGCGGGGTGCGCACCCAGGCCTTGCCGCCAAGCCCCAGCCGGTAGCCGACCTCGAACAAGGCCTTCATGTAGACCGGGTCGAACGACTGCGAGCCCTTCTGGGTGAAGCTGACCGGGATCGATGCCAGCCGGAACTCGGCGCCGTCGCGCTGGGTCATGGCGTAGATGTGGTTGAGGTCGCCAATGCTCTGCCGCTTCGTCAGCGTGGTCAGCGACCTGGCGCCGATCGCGAGCGTGTTGGGCTGCACCGCCTCGTAGGCCGGCTCGAGCCTGGCATTGCGCACCACATAGACGCGGCGGATCGGCGGCCTCGGATAGAGGCTGTCGAACGTCCTGAGCGAGAACTGCGCCGGCGCCAGGAACACGTGGCGCGTGGCGCCGCCGTCGACGTGCATCTCCTCGAACGTCCGATTGCCCACCCGCACCTTGATGTGCACCGGCGGGAACAGTCCCGGGATCGATGACGACGCGAGCAGCACGTCGCGAAAAAGCTGCGCCGCCTTCGGATCGCGCGCCGCAGCCATCGCGATCTCGCCCATGTTCCAGATCACCTGGCGCTGCGCATCGAGATTGGTGGTGCCGATCATCAGCAGCCGGCCGTTGCGGTACTCCTGGGCGATCTCCCGGAGCATCTGGCGGTTGACGTGCTTGGCGATCAGCTCGCGCAGCGGCGTGGTGTCGGCCAGCGCCTCGGCGCCGAGCAGGCCCGCCAGCACCTGCGGCGTGAACACCATCTTGGCGTCGAACTCGGTCCACAGCTCGGCAAGCTGGGCGTCATAGCGCGGGCCCAGGAACGCATAGGGCGCGATCAGCGCCCCGGCGCTCACGCCGGTGACGACCTCGAACCGCGGCCGGTCGCCCCGCTTGGTCCAGCCGACCAGCAGGCCTGCGCCGAACGCGCCGTCGTCGGCGCCGCCCGACAGCGCCAGATACTCCACAACCGGCCGGCCCATCTCCTGCGCCGTGCCCGTCGCCATCCGCCGCACGTTCGGCATGTGCATCTGCACGAACGTGACGACCTCCTTGGGCACCTCGTCGCCCCAGAAGCGGGCGTGGGCGAGCCCCTGCGGTGCGGCATGCAAGGCCAGCGATTCCGGCACCGGGCTGCGCTCGACGCTCGCGCACCCCGCGACGGTGGCGGCCAGCACGCACGCTGCCAGGACGCGGCCCTTGCCCCACCAACGCCCCATGCCACCCTGCCCCCCACCGCGCCACCAAGGGGGCGCAGTGCACGCCCTCCCCCGCAGGCGCGTCAACCCATGAGCCTGCAAAGAACGGGGATGTGGTCCGCAGGACACACCCGCGAAGGGGTGTCAGACGCTCTGGGTCTGACACCATGGCGCTCCCGGCGCCGGTGCAACGGCGTCAGACCCGGAGTGTCTGACACCGACCGACTTGACAGACTCTCCAAGGCATTGCCCGATATGGAGCATTACTCCCATCGGGCATGAACGCCGTTGCAGGCCCCAGCCCTTCACAGAGGAAGACAGGCGTTGGACTATGAGGCCGAATACAACAACCGGGCGCGGGTGCCGGAGCACCCCGAGATCGCCGAGCGCTGGTCGCTGCTGTCGTCCGCCTACCGGCTGGCCGGCAATACCGAGCTGGACCAGCCCTACGGCACGCGCGAGCGCCAGCGCTACGACCTGTTCCACGCCGAGGCCGCCGGTGCGCCGCTCGTCGTCTACATCCACGGCGGATACTGGCAGCGCGGCGACCGCAAGGACTACTCCTTCGTCGCGCGCGAGCTCAACGCCGCCGGCGTGACCGTCGCCCTTCCCTCCTACACCCTGTGCCCCGCCGCCTCGGTCATGGAGATCGGCGATGAGATGCAGGCCTGCATGGCGGCGCTGTGGCGCAGGACCGGCAAGCGCCCGATGGTCGTCGGCCACTCCGCCGGCGGCCATCTCACCGCGGAGATGCTGGCGCGGACCTGGAGCGGCGGCGTGCCGGGCGACCTCGTGCGCTACGGCTACGCTATCAGCGGCGTGTTCGAGCTGGCCCCCCTGATCGGCACCAGCCTCAACAAGGCGCTTGGCCTCACCCCCGGCACGGCCCGCGCTGCCAGCCCGCTGTACCGGCCGCCCGCCCCCAAGGGCCGGCGCCTGGTCGCCGCCGTGGGCGGAGCGGAGAGCGGTGAGTTCCTGCGCCAGAGCCGCGCGCTTGCGGAGAGCTGGAGCAAGGTGGGCCTCGACGCCAGGTGCGAGGCGATCGCCGGCGCCAACCACTTCACCGTGGTCGACGAGCTGGTCCGTCCCGACAGCGACATGCTGAAACGCATCGTTTTGATGGCCCACGAGGCCGACGCGGGGTGACATTGGAGGGCAATAGGGCAATAGGGCAGTAAGGCAGTAAGGCAGTAAGGCAGCAACCCCAATCGCCATTGCCCTACTGCCCTATTGCCTTCCTGCCCTAACTCAGGAGGGAGACCCGTGCGCAAGTGGCTTGCTGTTGCCTTCCTGGCGGGCGCCGTGCTCGGCGCCATCGCCGGTGCGGGCGGCATGCTGATCGCCTTTCCCTTCCTCTTTCCGCCACCCGTCGTGGCGGAGCGCGCCCCTGACGCTGCCGCCGCCAGCCAGGTCGGCACGTTCAAATTCGACGAGCAGGCCCCCGGCCGCGATCTCGTGCACTGGGCCAACGGCTCGGGGGGCGTGTTCCGGATGAGCGGGTCGACCGTGATCCGCTTCGGCGATGACTTCCAGGCAGGTCCCGGCCCCAACTACTGGATCTATCTCAACACCGTGCCCGTCGGCGACTCGGCCTCCTTCAAGGCGGACAAGGGCCGGGTGCGCATAGCCCAGCTCAAGTCATTCACGGGCGGCCAGAACTACGTCCTTCCGCCCGGCACCGAGCTGGGACGGTTCCACACCGTGACGATCTGGTGCGAGTCCTTCTCCGTCTACATCGGCTCCGCCGTTCTGCCGAAGTCGTGACGCAAGCCGTAGGGTGCAATCGTGCATAGCGCGATTGCACCGCGGCACCGGTGCGATGCCGCTCCGCCGCATCGCACCCTACGTCCTACTC
>JBAPMW010000354.1:0-4514 GCA_049278815.1 Hyphomicrobiaceae bacterium | reverse complement strand
CGCGCCCCGCCAGCCGGCGTGGGCCGCGCCCACCACCCTGGCCTGCGGATCGGCGAGCAGAATCGGGGCGCAGTCTGCCGTGAGCACGCCCAGCGCCACGCCAGGTGTGGCTGTGACCAAGGCGTCGGCCTTGGGCCGCCAGCTGGCGGGTGCGCTTGCGTCGGCGATGACCGCCGTCGTGCCGTGCACCTGGTAGCACGTCATAAGCCTGCGGGCGCTGAGACGGGCGGCGACGCGGTCGCGGTTCACGCGCACTGCCTCGGGGCTGTCCTTCGAGCCGACGCCGCAATTGAGGCTGGCGTAGATGCCCTCCGAGACGCCACCCCGGCGGGTGAAGAAGCCGTGGGCAACGCCCGGCAGCTCCGACAGTGCTTCGACGAGCAGCGGCTGTGGCATGACGGAGGTCGTCTTTAACCTGTTGGAGCTGCCGTGGTCTTAGCCGAACCCCGGCGGCACCGGAAGGCCCGGCGAGCGAGCCGTCACGGCCTTGAAGAGCTGGCCCATGCCGCCGGGTGACATGAGCCGCTGCGTCCCCGCCTCGATCTCGCCGGCCCGCGCGGGATTGGCGGCCATGAGCCTTGCCGTGCGCTCGACGATGCCGAGCCGGCCCAGGAATTCCGCCTGGGTGATGGGGCCGTCGGCTGCCAGGCCCGCAGCGCGGGCCTTCTCCACGAGCGCCGCGAGCTGCACATGGGCCGTCAGATCGGCCGCCCCGGGCTCCAGCAGTGGATCGGCGTAAGCGTGGCCGCGGACCGCCTGGAGAGTATCGCCGAAGGCGGCCTCGGCCGGCCCGTAGTCGATGAAAAGCGCGGTGAGGGGGCTCGTCTGGGTCGCCCGCGCCGCCAGGGCCGCCAGCAGCCGCTCCTCGCCGGGGCGGAGCTCGACGATGGCGCCCTGGGGCGCCGGCCTGTCGCCCAGAAGCCGCGCCGCTCGGCCCATGAGTTGCACGGTTGGGCCGGCAGCGAGCTGCAAGCGCCTGTCGGGCCGCAGCGCCACCACACGCTCACGCCAGGCGCCGCCGTCGCGGATGAGCTGCCGGACAGGCAGGGCATCGAGGAGCTCGTTGGCGACGACGATGGCCGGCCCCGCCGGCACCGCCTCTATCGCCTCATGCCACGCCACCTCCGGGCCGTCAGCAGCGGCCGGCGCCAGCGTCTCGCGCTGGAGCTGTCTCAGCGTTGGGCTGATCTCCACCAGATGCACCAAGACGGCGGCAAGGAACCCCGGCAGGGCCTTGGCCGCGCGCAGCGCATCGCGCATCAGGGTGCCGCGGCCGGGCCCAAGCTCGACGAGACGCAGGGGCGCGGGTCGGCCCATGGCGTCCCAGGTCACCGCGCACCACAGCCCGATCAGCTCGCCGAACACCTGGCTGATCTCCGGCGCCGTGACGAAATCGCCGGCGCCTCCGATCGCCTGGGCCTTGCGGTAGTAGCCGTAAAGCGGGTGGCCGAGGCAGGCCTCCATGTACGCCTCGACCGTCAGCGGCCCCTCGCGCCGGATGCGCGCGGTCAGCTCGGCAAGCAGCGCCTGAGCGTCCGCCCGAGCCTCAGCCTGAGTGTCAACCTGGCGACCGGGCATCGCCAACCGCCGGTGTGCGCCGGACCGCGTCGCGCAGGATCCAGGCGCCGGCGACGATCATCGGGATCGAGTAGACGATGCCCGCGGTGATGAACGGGCCGAACGAATTGAAGAGGTGGCCGGGGTCGGGCTCGCGGAACAGCTCGCAGAACGAGCGGGCCAGCCCGTATCCCATCAGGAAGGTGCCGGCCACCACCCCTGGCCGACGCAGCGCCGCCTTGCTGTATGTGAGCCACCACAGCACGGCGAACAGCACGAGACCTTCGAAGAAGGCTTCGTAGAGCTGGCTCGGGTGACGCGGCACGCCGCCTGCGGCCGGGTGCGGGAACACCATGGCCCAGGCCACATCCGTGGGGCGGCCCCACAGCTCGCCGTTGATGAAGTTGGCAATCCGGCCGAAGAACAGGCCAATGGGCACCGCCGCTGCGCAGGAATCCAGCACGCTCCAGGGGGTGGCGTTGACGCGGCGGGCGAACAGCACGATGCCCACGATCGAGCCGATGAGGCCGCCGTGGAAGGACATTCCGCCATTCCACACCGCCAGGATGCGGAGCGGGTGCGACAGGTAGAACAAGGGATCGTAGAACAGGACGTGGCCGAGGCGCCCGCCCAGCAGCACGCCGGCGGCGACGTAGATCAGGAGGTCGTCGGTGTCGCGCCGGGCGAACGGCGGCGCGGCCTGCGGCCACAAGTCCTTCTGCGCCAGCAACCGCTTGATATAGAGCCAGCCGAGCAGCAGCCCGGCGATATAGGCGAGGCCGTACCACTTGACCGTGAACAGCCCCAGATCGAGCGCCACAGGGTCGATCTGGGGGTAGGGGATGGCGAGAAAAGGCATGGGTCACCTTTCCAGCAGCGGTTGTCGGGTTGTCAAGGGTCGTCAAGATGCGCGGCTTGATCGGACCAAGCCGAGCCCCCATAGTACAGCCACGTTGCGGGCGAAAGGCCCGATCTTGGGGCGTCATGCCCCGAAGGTGCAGGCGTGACACAGACGACCAACCCGTTCCTCGACCAGTTCGCCAAGCTGCTGACCGACGCGGCTGGCGCCGCCCAGGGTGTGCGCCGGGAGGTTGAAACCCTGATGAAGGCCCAGGGCGAGCGCATCCTGCGCGACATGGACGTGGTGCAGCGCGAGGAGTTCGAGGCCGTCAAGGAGATGGCCGCCAAGGCCCGTGACGAGAACGAGCGGTTGAGCGCGCGCATCGGCGAGCTGGAGAGCGAGCTGGCCAGGCTGCGGCCGTGAGAAGGGCAGCAGGGCAATAAGGCAGTAGGCCCCCTCTATTGCCTTACTGCCTTATTGCGCCTCTTCGGGGCCTTTTGCACAGCTCTCGCCGTGCCGCCGTCATTTGGTCGTGGGCGAGTGGGGCGGTCCGCTTGTCAGTGCGGAGGGCCTTCGCTTACGTCATGAATCGTTAGACGGCTGGCAGCGAGCAGATGTAGTGCGGTCGCCGTCTACAGACAGGGAAGAAGCCCAAAGCAGAACGGGGTAGGGGAGCTGCAAGCACATGGCGAGCGCCGAGACCGGCCGCTTCAACAACCCGCTGGACCTGGTGGAGCACATCGCCGGCAAGCACAGCTGGACGATGGACCGCGCCGGCGAGGACGAGCTGACCCTGACAGTCTCAGGGCAGTGGAGCGACTATCACGTTTCGCTCAATTGGCGGAGCGATCTGGAGACCCTGCACATCGCCTGCGCCTTCGATGCCAAGATCCCGGAGAACCGCCTCAACGAGGTCTACCGGCTGGTGGCCCAGATCAACGAGCAGCTGTGGCTCGGCCATTTCGACGTATGGCTGCACGAGGGCCTCATCATGTATCGCCACGGCCTGATGCTGAACGGCACCGTGGCCACGGAGGGGCAGTGCGAGCACCTGTTCAAGATCGCGCTGGAGGCGTGCGAGCGCTACTACCAGGCCTTCCAGTTCGTCGTCTGGGCCGGCAAGGAGAGCCGCGAGGCGCTGGCGTCGTCGATGTTCGAGACGGAGGGGCGGGCTTAATATCTGGGCACAGATATCTGGGCAATGGGCCTTTCCAACCCGAAAGACACGTGCGGGCTGCGCCCTTGGATCTGCGTCCTTGGTCTGATTGCGAGATGCACCCACTGTTCGTCATCCCGGCGCCGCCCGTGCCCGCCAGGGCGCGGGCGGGAAAAGGCCGGGACCCAGTGCACCGGCGAGCAGAGGGATGCTAGGCATTGAAGCAATACCCTCGGACCGGTCGAGAAAAGTATCGTCCAACAGCAAGTTGATGGTTGTCCGGGTCCCGGCTTTGGCCGATTTCTATTCTGCGCAGCTTGGCATGGACGCGAGGCGCATCCTTGCCTTTACGTTTGCTCACAAGGGGCTCTCGGCGTCCTGGTGCATGGACGATGGGCTCGATCCCGGCTACAGCCTGAGATGCGTCGAGCTGCCGGGCAGCCTCATCGATCCGGCGGCGTTCGGACCGTAGGGTGCAATAAGCGGAGCGCATTGCACCGATCAGCCGCGGGCCAGATGCGGCGGGGATATAAAGAACAGGCCAGCCCCCGCTACGCAGTGACCAGCCTCTATCCGCAAGATGATTTGTGTGGCGCAGAAGGTCAAGTGGCGGCACGCGCGCATGACGGAGTTACTATGACACTCACCCTCGACGGCCCCCTCCTCCTCGCCGGCGCCGGCAACATGGGCTATGCGCTGCTGTCGGGCTGGCTCGAGGGCGGGCTCGATCCGGGGCGCATCGTGGTTCAGGAGCCGGCGCCGCAGCCGCACATCCGACAGGCGCTGGAGGCCAGGGGCATCACCCTGCACGCCCAGATTGCATCGCTGCCGGAGCCGCCTGCCGTCCTGCTGGTCGCCGTGAAGCCGCAGGCGATGGACGAGGTGCTGCCGCCGCTCGCCAAGCTGGTGGGGCGCGGGACGGTGGTGGTCTCCATCGCCGCCGGGCGACAGATCGGGGGC
>JBAPMW010000353.1:0-6052 GCA_049278815.1 Hyphomicrobiaceae bacterium | reverse complement strand
CCCTACTCCGCCGCCTGCGTGGCGGGGCGGCCGGCGGCGGCGGCCTCCTGCTCCTGCATCTTCAGGGCCTCCAGGGTGGGCATGGCCACCGCGTTGTAGCCGCAGTCCACGTAGTGGACCTCGCCGGTGACTGCCCCCGAGAGGTCGGACAGCAGATAGAGTGCGGCGCCGCCCACCTCGTCGAGGGTGGGGGTGCGCTTCAGAAGGGCGTGCTCGCCCTGGAAGTTGAAGATGGCGCGCGCGTCCGAGATGCCGGCGCCGGCCAGCGTGCGCATCGGCCCGGCGGAGAGCGCGTTGACGCGGATGCCCCGGCCGCCGAAATCGGCCGCCAGATAGCGCACGCTCGCCTCCAGGGCGGCCTTGGCGACGCCCATGACGTTGTAGGACGGCACCACCCGTTGGGAGCCGCCGTAGGTGAGCGTGAGCATCGACCCGCCGTTGGACATCAGGGCGGCGGCGCGCTTGGCCACCTCGGTGAAGGAGAAGCACGAGATCACCATGGTATTGGTGAAATTCTCGCGTGACGTCTCCGAGTAGCGTCCCTGGAGCTCGCGCCGGTCGGAGAAGGCGAGCGCATGCACCACGAAGTCGAGCCCGCCCCACACCCGCTCGATCTCGGCGAAGACCTTGTCGACGCTCCCCAGGTCGACCACGTCGCAGCTGACGATGATCTCCGAGCTGACCGACTTGGCGAGCGGGATGGCGCGCCGTCCGAAGGCCTCGCCCTGGTAGGTGAAGGCCAGCCTGGCGCCTTGGCCCGCCAGCACGCGCGCGATGCCCCAGGCGATGGAGCGCTCGTTGGCAACACCCATGATAAGGCCGCGCTTGCCCGCCATCAGCGGGCCGGGCCTGGCGATGTCCTGGGCGGAGTCGGTATCCCTCGAGGCCGGTTTGTTCATGGCCGTCTTTCCACTCGCAGCTGCGGGACCCGGGTCAGCAAGAGGGCGCCCGGCGTTCCGTCTGTTTTCCCTACCCCGTCAGGCACTCATTCTAAAGTATAAGACAGACTCGCCGCAGCACCTCGCTCTAAGCGTCGCAACGCCGGAACACAAGGGTGGCGTTGGTGCCGCCAAAGCCAAAGCTGTTGGACATGACGCAGTCGAGCGCCACATCGTCCTGCCGCTGCAACGCAATCGGCACGTCGGCAAACTCGGGGTCGAGGTTGTCGATGTTGGCGCTGGCGGCGATGAAGCCATTGTTCATCATGAGCAGCGAGAAGATCGCCTCCTGCACGCCCACGGCGCCCAGCGAGTGGCCGGTCAGCGATTTGGTGGCGGAGATCGGCGGGATATCCTTGCCGAACACCTCGCGGATGGCGTCGATCTCGACCTTGTCACCCACCGGCGTCGCTGTGCCGTGGGGGTTGAGATAGCTCACCCGGCCCACCCCCTTGCCGTCCATCCCGGCCAAGGCCATGCGCATGCAGCGCACCGCGCCTTCGCCCGAGGGGGCCACCATGTCGAAGCCGTCGGAGGTGGCGCCGTAGCCCGCCAGCTCGCCGTAGATCCTGGCACCGCGCGCCTTGGCGTGCTCCAGCTCCTCCAGCACCACGACGCCGGCGCCACCGGCGATCACGAAGCCGTCGCGGTCCTTGTCGTAGGCGCGGCTGGCCCGCTCGGGCGTGGCGTTGAACCTGGTCGACATGGCGCCCATGGAGTCGAACAGGACCGAGAGCGTCCAGTCGAGCTCCTCGCAGCCGCCCGCAAACACGATGTCCTGCTTGCCCCACTGGATCAGCTCGGCGCCGTTGCCGATGCAGTGGGCCGAGGTGGCACAAGCCGAGGAGATCGAATAGTTGGTGCCCCTGATCTGGAAGGCGGTGGCCAGCGCCGCGGACGGGCCCGAGCACATACCCTTGGGCACCTCGAACGGGCCGACCTTCTTGGGGTCCTTCTCGCGCGTTATGTCGGCGGCGCGCACGACCGCCCGCGTGGAAGGGCCGCCGGACCCCATGATGATGCCGGTGCGCTCGTTGACGATGTCGCCCTGCTCAAGTCCGGCGTCGCGGATCGCCTGGTCCATGGCGATGTAGTTCCAGCCGACCCCCGCTTCCATGAAGCGGCGGGGCTTGCGCGGCACCATCGGCTCCCAATCGAGCTGCACCGCTCCATGCACCTGGCAGCGAAAACCGAGCTCAGCGTACTCCTCGGCCCGCACGATGCCGGACTTGCCCTCCCGCAGCGATGCCAGGACCTCCTGGGTGCTGTTGCCGATCGAGCTGACAACGCCCATGCCGGTCACGACCACGCGCCTCATGCCAGGACCTCGCTTCGCATCGTCGTGCAGCTCATTCGCCCCTTGGCGCCCGCAGGCGCCCCTTGAGTGTCGATTTGACGCGGGGTGCGGCGGCTCCTCCAGCCGGGCGCCCCGCGCCCTGAGGCCTCAGGTGGATGCCGGCTGCTCGCCTGGGATGAACAACCCGACCCGCAGGTCGGTGGCGGCATAGACCACCTGGCCGTCGGCCCTGACAATGCCGTCGGCGATCGCCACCTTGAGCTTGCGCAGGATCACCCGCTTCAGATCGATCACATACTCCACCAGCGTGGTGGTGGGCGTGACCATGCCGATGAGCTTCACCTCGCCCACGCCGATCGCGCGGCCCTGGCCGGGAGCGCCCAGCCAGCCCAGGAAGAAGCCGGTGAGCTGCCACAGGGCGTCCAGTGGCAGGCAGCCCGGCATCACGGCATCGCCCTTGAAATGACACGCGAAAACCCAGTCGAGCGCGGGGTTGCCGGCAACCTTGAGCTCCGCAACGACCTGACCCTTGCCATGGGCGCCCCCCGTATCGGAGATGGTCTTGATGCGCTCGAACATCAGCATGGGCGGCAGCGGCAGCTGGGCATTGCCAAGCCCGAACAGGTCACCCCTGCCGCAGGTCAGCAGATCCTCGTACTCGTAGCTCGTTGGGCGTTCCGGCATCTATCCTGTTCCCGCTCGTCTCCGGTGCCCCAAAGCCCATCCACCGCATGAGCTACCTATCATACCCGCCCAGCCGTCAAAAGCCCATGCGCCGTCGGCACCCGGAGGCTGGGCGCTGGCATTGCGAGCATCCACGTCTTAGCCTATACTTAAGATCGGAGGCTGTTTGAAGGCTGTGAGACGAATTGCCGTGGCGTCACGGAGCGTGCCGCAGCGTAAGCGGCTGCAAAGGTTGGAATCAGTGTCTTGCACCACTTGAGAGACAGAGACGTAACCGAGGTCCTGCGGGGGGCGGGGTTGCGGCCGACACGGCAGCGTGTCGCGCTGGGCCGACTGCTGTTTGCCGGCGAGGATCGCCACGTGACAGCGGAGATGCTGCACGAGGAGGCGGTGCGCGTGGGCCAGCGCGTGTCGCTGGCAACCGTCTATAACACGCTGCACCAGTTCAAGCGGGCAGGCCTGCTGCGGGAGATTGCCGTTTGCGGCCAGCGGGCCTACTTCGATACCAATATCTCCAACCACAACCACTATTTCATCGAGTCCGACGGCACGCTGCTCGATATTCCCGGCAGCACGGTTCGCGTGGAGGGCCTGCCGCAGCCCCCCGACCACCTCAGGATCGCGCATATCGACGTGGTGGTGCGGCTGGTCAAGAGGTAGGAGGCAGGGTGTCCCGCGCGAGCCCGCCCCAGCGGTGCAGCTATCCGATCGTTTCGTTGGGATGAACGCCCCAAGCCTCGCCTGCTCGATGTAGCCGGGACCGCCTCCACGGGCATGCCGGCACGCTCGCAGCTGGGCTATCGGATATCGTGCATCCGGCCCCATGGCGGTCCCATGGCTCGCATGCGGCGGCCGCGGCATGGTTTGCCACTCGCAATCGCTGCTCGCAGTCTCGACGTCATCTCCGGAGGCGTCGGGGCAGGGCCGGGCGCAGCGCCGACCGCAGCCCAAACCGCAGGCCCTGGCCGAGGACGCAAGCCTCAGCACGACCTGCGGCAGCGCGGAACCTAGTTTTGCCATCGCGCCGGTATCTGTTAGACACGATGCCAGACAGCCGGCCCACGCATGCCGGCCGCCCCTCGAACGCCCGCGAGCCCCGCGTTTTGCCATGCCGACGTCTGTCAAGAAACCCCTTGTGATCGTCACACGCAAGCTGCCGGAGGTGGTCGAGACGCGCATGCGCGAGCTGTTCGACGCCCGTCTCAACCTCGACGACAGGCCGATGACGCGCACCGAGCTCGTGGAGGCGGCGCGCACAGCGCAGGTGCTGGTGCCCACCGTCACCGACCGCATCGACCGGGCGCTCATCGCCCAGGCAGGGCCTCAGCTCAAGCTGATCGCCAACTTCGGCAACGGCGTCGACAACATCGACCTGGACACCGCGCGCGAGCGCGGCATCATCGTCACCAACACGCCCGGGGTCCTCACCGAGGACACCGCCGACATGACCATGGCGCTGATCCTGGCCGTGCCGCGCCGGCTGGCCGAGGGCGCTGCCCTGCTCAAGGACCCCAGGACCAACTGGGCAGGATGGTCTCCCACCTGGATGCTGGGCCATCGCATCTTCGGCAAGCGCCTCGGCATCATCGGCATGGGGCACATCGGCCAGGCGGTGGCACGCCGCGCCCGGGCATTCGGCCTGCAGATCCACTACTACAACCGCCGCCGCGTCGCCGAGGCGATCGAGCAGGAGCTGGAGGCCACCTACTGGGACAGCCTCGACCAGATGCTGGCGCGCATGGACATCGTCTCCGTCAACTGTCCGCATACGCCGGCCACCTATCACCTTCTGTCGGCGCGCCGCCTCAAGCTGCTGAAGCCCACGGCCTACGTGGTGAACACGGCGCGCGGCGAGGTGATCGACGAGAACGAGCTGGCGCGCCTGATCGAGGCCGGCCAGATCGCGGGCGCCGGCCTCGACGTGTTCGAGCACGAGCCCGCAATCAACCCCAAGCTGGTGGCCAGCGACCGCGTGGTCGCCCTTCCTCACATGAGCTCCGCCACCATCGAGGGCCGCATCGACATGGGCGAGAAGGTCATCATCAACATCAAGACCTTCCTCGACGGCCACAACCCGCCCGACCGGGTGCATGCGGCGATGTTTTGAGTAAGGCAATAGGGCAGTAAGGCAATAGGGCAGTAAGGCAATAGGGCATTGCGGATGGACGCGCTGACGCTCGCCTTCCTGCCTTACTGCCTTCCTCTGCTCACGCCTACGTGCGTCGGGGCCCGATCAGTGCGGCGATCTCCTTGATGAGCTTTTGGATGATCGACTGGCCGAAGCTCTCGAAGCCCTGCGCCTCGACGACAAACGCGCCGGGGCCGCCGATCACGTAGCGCTCGTAGTAGGCCTTGAGGCCGCCGGGCGGGTGGGTGTGGGTGGGGTTGGTGGGCAGCGGCTGGTCGCTCAGGATCACCAGCCCGTTGATGGTGATGCCCTTGGCCACCGCCTCGTCGCGCGCGGCGGTCACGTCCCCGCCGCTGTTGTTGGTGCCGTCGCCCGATACGTCGATGACGCGGCTGTCGGACTGGAAGGGGCTGCGGTCCATGAGGCTCAGGCTGAACTCGATCGCGGAGCTGATCGAGGTGCGCCCCCAGAAGGTGCGCGGTGCCGCCAGAATGCGCTGCGACAGCTCCTGGGCGTCGCGCTCGCCGGCGACGAGGAACCAGTCGACCACCACGCGCTGCTCGAACTCGCTCGCCCATTCCACGAACGCCACCGCGATGCGCCCCGTGGGGCCGCTCGCCATGACCTTCAGTACGTGCGGATCGACCAAGGCGGCGGCGAACCCCTCGCGCTGCAGCTTGAACTCCCGGTCGTCGACGCTGCGCGAGACGTCTACCGCCAGCACCAGCAGCACATCCACCGGTCCCTCGTCGGCGTGCGCGCTCGGGCTTGCGAGGCCGAGGCTCAGAAAGAGAGAGAGCGCAATCCCTGCCAGTAGCTTCGCCATGACGGTCTCCGGTGAAACGCCGGCTCGGACAAAGAGCCGGCACCACCCAGAGTAGTGGCAACAACCGGTGCGGTCGAGATGCCGGACAACCAAGGGTTGACGATGTCCTCAATCGAGTCTTGGGCAGCTTGCCCGGAGCAGGGGCTCAGATCGTGTCGTCGCACCGCAGCAGTTCGGCC
>JBAPMW010000352.1:0-1614 GCA_049278815.1 Hyphomicrobiaceae bacterium | reverse complement strand
GCTCCTGCCCGCGCTCCACCTGGCCCGCACGCGCGTCAGGTGCTTGCACACAGCTTCGCGCCGGCAGCCGCGGTCGCGGCAGGCCGCTGGCGCCCGGCAGGCGCAGCCGATCAGATACTGGGCCAGGAGGAAGTGCCGGGTCTCGGCCTCCTGCGGGGTCTCCGGCGGCGGCGCACCGTCGCTCGGCGGTGCATCGCCGAGCACATCCTGCGCCATCGTCTGGAACTCGCTCATGGCCTCGTCGATCGTCAGCGGGCTTGCAGGCTCGGTCATGTTGCGTCCATCTCGTTGCTCATGTCATTGCCCATGTGGCTGCAATCAGCGCACGCGCAGTCCCTCTCGCGGAGCGATCTCCGCAAGGTGCGACGGGTACGCGGGCGCCTACTCCGCAGCCATGGAGGGCCAAGGCTTGAGGCCCAAGCCCTCCGGGGCGGTCTCCCGCCCCACGGGCTGCCTTTCGGCGCCCGCGTTCAACGGCGTTTTCTGTCCTGGGTCATTCTTTGGTCCGCGCCCGGCGCCCTTGGAGGAGCCGCGCTCGGACCTTGAGCCACTGAAGGCGGCCAACGGACATGGCGCCATTGCTGACGGCTGACCCGCTGGCGGTTGACCCAGGCCTCCTGGACCTTGGACCCTCCAACACGAGGGCCCGCCATCCAGGCGCCGGCCGCCCGCCACGTTGGGTGTTGGATCCGACGCCCCGTCGCAGGCCAGCGGCGGCATCAGTTTACGGAGGGGCAATGGGGGTGGGGATAAGGAGGGGTCGATAAGGTCTCCGTTTGATTGCCAAAGGCTTGCCACGGGTGCATGGCTCGCGGCTGCCGCACCGTGGTGGGGACCTGCGGCGAACAAGCCGGTAGGCGGCTCAGGAGAGCGGCGCCGCTCACCCCAAGCATCTCCGCCGCCTCGACTTGCGTGATCGCCCCACGCTCCTGACGGCCAAGCCGGCCCTCAAAGCTTGTCTGACGCACTCGCTGGCGATCCCGCACCCCTCTCGCGGGGCGCCTTCGGATACGACACGCCAGGAGCTACGAGCGCGTCAGATCACGAGCTCCCTGCACCGGGTGCCCAAGCTTGAACCGCCGCGATGTGCCATTGGCGGACTCTCGCGCCTGAGGGGCTGTCGGTCAGCGACACGGAACGCATGTCGCACGAGAGGTTGTCGGCTCCGGGTTTATCTTGCCCGGTGCGCGCCGTCGCGTCGGCGCTGGGTCTCGGCACGGGATCGCTCGCCGGACCGACCAGTCCCGCAGTCTAGATCCGTTTGATTGTCGCGAACCAGGCCGGTGCGCCGTCGTCGTGGTATCTCGTCTGAATCCGGTCCGGTTCGATGGCTGCGACACTCCATCCATTGCTGGGGTTGAACGCCGCTCTCAGCTCTTCCTGACTGATGGGATGCGGGCCAGTATCGGGACCATCGTCACTGAAGCACAACACATACAGGGTTCCATCGCGCTCGGTCACCGACGCAAGACTCGCCACGTATCTTGGTCGCTCGTCGCCGTCGAAGGTGTGGAACAGTCCGCAGTCCAGCACCGTCTCGAACCTGCGCCCCAAGGGCTCCAGCTCGAACGCGTCCGCCGCAACGAACTCGATCTCGATCCCGCGGTCGAGGGC
>JBAPMW010000351.1:0-12046 GCA_049278815.1 Hyphomicrobiaceae bacterium | reverse complement strand
ACGATTTCTGGTCAGGACGGAGCGGCGCTGTTATGAGCCCACCCATGACCCTCAAGGCAACACCCACGGTGCAGTCGGCACGCTGGTCGAGCCGCGTCACCCTGTTCTCCGTCAGCCTGCTTCTGATGACGTTCATCCTCCACCGCTTCTTCACCCTGCCGACGCCGCTGGCGCTCAACCTGTTCGCGGTGGGGCTCGCCGGCACGGGCCTCGCGGTGCTTATCGGGCTGGCGGCGATGGCACGGATCTGGTTCACGGGCCACGCCGGGGCCGGCAGCGCAGCGCTGGGGGTGCTCGTCGGCGCGGCGACGCTCATCGGGCCGGCGGGCTATTGGCTGGCCCACCACGACCTGCCGCGGATCAACGACGTGACCACGGACCCCGCCACCCCGCCGGCATTCGTCAGCCTGGCGTTGCGCGCGCCGTCGGCCAATGCCACGGCCTACCCCGGTCAGGCCTATGCCGAGCTCCAGACCAAGGCCTATCCGGACCTGCGCACCCTGGTGCTGGACCGCTCGGTGGAGGAGGCCTTCGAGCTGGTCGAGGAGGCGGTGCGGCGCCTGAAGTGGTCCGTGGTGGCGGAGGAGCCGCCCATGCCCGGCAAGAACGCCGCGCCCGGCGTGATCGAGGCCACCGAACGGACGCTGCTCCTGGGCTTCACCGACGATATCGTCATCCGCATCGAGGGCAACGCCACGCGCGCCAAGGTCGACGCCAGGTCTGCCTCGCGCTACGGCAGCTTCGATCTGGGCCAGAATGCGGCGCGGCTGCGCCGGCTGCTGGCGGAGATCCGCGCGCGCGCCGACATCACACCGTCGGCTGCGGTTGCGGCAGCCGCCAAGAAGGGCAAGACACCCGGATCGTCGCTGTTCAAGAAGAAAGGGGCTGATCCGCGGAAAGCGGGGAGTCGGCACGGACGAGACCCCGGGAAATGAGATGCTCCACGTGGGCCAGCACCGAGAGCGACGCCGCCTTGACGAGCCTGGGGTCGAGGCCGCGGTAGATCTCGGGTACGATCGCCCTGACGGTGTTGGTGCCGGCGCGGATGCAGTCGAGGATCGCCTGCTCGCGCATGCGGCGGTGCAGCAGGAAGGCCTTGACGAGGCGCTGCGGCTCCGCCACCCGGCCGCCGTGGCCGGGAAAGTAGACGCGGTCGGCGCGCTCGCCCAGCAGCTCCAGCGAGCGCAGGTAGTCGGCCATGCGGCCCTCGGGCGGGGCCACCACGCTGGTGTTCCAGCCCATCACGTGGTCGCCGGAGAAGAGGATCCCGGTGCCCGTTCCAGCTCCCTCCAAGGCTCCCACCCCCGGACCCTCCAGGGCGAAGCACAGGTGATCCGGTGCGTGCCCCGGCGTGTGCAGCGCCGTGACGGCCCAGCCGTCGCCCTCCAGGCGGTCGCCGTGGGCAAGCGCCACGTCGGGGGCGAAGTCCTGATCGACGTGCTCGCTGCCCGACGGGCTGGTGACCTTCCGGCCGGGGGCAATGGCGCGCCGGCCGAAGCCGGCCGTCCTGGCGCCGGTGGCGGCAACGAGCGCCTCCAGGCCGTCGACGTGGTCGCGATGGGTATGGGTGATGAGGATGTGGCTGAGGCGGCGGCTGCCGACGGCCGTCAGGATGGCCTCGAGGTGGACGGCGTCCGTGGGACCCGGATCGATCAGGGCGACCTCGCCGCCGGTGCCGAGGAGATAGGTGTTGGTGCCCTTGAAGGTGAAGGGACTCGGATTGTTGGCCACCAGCCGCACCACGCCGGGCGCGAGCTCGCGGGGCACGCCGTAGGCGAACTCCATGGTTGTCCTGAGCCGGGGTGCTTCCGCCATTGTGGTCCTTTGCGGGGTATTGGGACAACGTGCAGGATCGGCTCTCGTCTCCGACCCTGCACCGGAGCAAGGCGCGCCAGCTTGCGGCCCCTGCAGGATCAAGGCAAGGGGCGCGTGGGCCCCTGTCCTGCCCGTCCACGATGCCTGCATGAAAATCGCGATCCTTCAGTTGACTTGCCAACGTTATATTCCATAACAATTGCCTACCGCAAAGACGGGGCTCACTGGCGAGCCCCGCCCGCACTGTCAAGGCGGCGCCCGCCAGCAAACAAGCACCAGGAGGAAAACCCGAGATGAAGCTTCCATCCACAAGCTGGCGCGTGGCTGCCGTGGCGGCTGTCGCGCTGGTCCTGCCGCAGGCGGCGCTGGCCGAGATCAAGGTGGGCGTCACCATCGCCGCCACCGGCCCGGCCTCCGCCCTCGGCGTGCCCGCACGGAACACCTTCACCGAGCTGTTCCCCAAGGAGATTGCCGGCGAGAAGGTGACCGTCATCCTGCTCGATGACGCCTCCGACCCCGGCAAGGCGACCACCAACGCCCGCCGGCTGGTGACCGAGGACAAGGTGGACGTGCTGGTCGGCTCGTCCATCACGCCGAGCTCGCTGGCGATCTCGGGCGTGGCCCTGGAGAATGGGGTCCCGCATTTCACCCAGTCGCCCATGCCCATGGTGCCGGACCGCACCAAGTGGACCTTCATGATGCCGCAGGATGTGCCGCTGGTGGCAAAGCCCGTGTTCGACCACATGAAGGCCAACAAGGTAAAGACCGTCGGCTTCATCGGCTTCTCCGACAGCTGGGGTGACTTGTGGGTGAAGGCCTTCAAGGCGCAGGCTGAGCCGATGGGCCTCAAGATCGCGGCTGAGGAGCGCTACGGGCGGGCCGATACCTCTGTCGCCGGCCAGACGCTGAAGCTCATCGCCGCCAAGCCCGATGCGATCCTGGTGGCCGCCTCCGGAGCCGGCTCCGCGCTGCCGAACATCGCGCTCAGGGAACGCGGCTTCAAGGGGACCATCTACCAGACCCACGGCGCGGTCTCGAAGATCTTCATCAAGCTCGCCGGTAAGGCCGCCGAGGGCACGATCCTGCCGTCGGGACCGCTGGTGGTGGCCCCTCTCCTGCCCCCCAGCCCGCAGACCGCGGCGGCGCTGGAGCACTTCAAGGCCTACGAGAGCAAATACGGGGCCGGCAGCATCACCCAGTTCAGCGGCCACGCCTTCGATGTTGGCCAGATCCTGAAGCGGGTGGTCCCTGTCGCCCTCAAGAGCGCCAAGCCGGGTACGCAGGCGTTCCGCGCCGCCCTCCTCAAGGCGATCGAGAGCGAGAAGGAGATCGCGGCCAGCCACGGCGTCTACAATTTCACCCCCACCGACCACACCGGCCTCGATGAGCGCGGCCGCGTCCTGTTGACCGTCAAGAACGGCGACTGGGCCCTGGTGAAGTAAGCACAACGCCGGGGGCCCCTCTTCTCCCCCAGCGGGAAGAGGGGCCCCCGGAAGTCGGGAATCGGAGGTCAGGAGTCGGTTGAAAGGGTGAGTGCGTCTGACTGTGGCTTTTACAACTCATCTCGTGGTGTTTGCGAGACAGCTGCTTAAAATCCGCCCACGGCAGCATCGCCCCCCATTGCACTGCACATCGAACGCGCCCATATGCCTGATCGCGCCGTCGGCCTTACCCGTCGATGCCGCAGCCCACCTTGGGCGTTTCCTCCCTAGACTTGGGCCGTTCGCCGTACGAGCGGCCCTTCTTTTTTTGGAAGTCAGAAATCAGAAGTCAGAAATCAGGAAGCCCCTGAGATTATTCGGTTTTTTCTGATCTCTGACTTCCGCTATTCCGCCGCCGCGCGCCGTTCCAGCAGCATCGGCAGCACCTCGAGCACTCGTGCCGCCATGTCGTGGAGGGTCTGGGCGAGACCCTCGAAATGGCGGTTCTTTACGAGCGTGGCCTCGTCCAGATAGAGGGCGCGGTTGATCTCCAGCTGCAGGGCGTGCACCCCCTGGGCCGGGATGCCGTAATGCTCGGTAATAAAGCCCCCCGCATAGGGCCGGTTGACCTGGACGTCATAGCCCGTCCGCTGCAGCATCTCCCGGATGAAGCGGGTGAGACGGGCGTCGCAGGAGGCCCCGAAGCGGTCTCCCAGCACGAAATGCGGCCGCCCCCCCGGCGGCTGCCCCATGGAGGCCGACGGCATGGAATGGCAGTCGATCAGCACCGCCATCCCGAAGCGCCGCCGCGTCTCCTCCAGCAGGTCCGCCAGCGCCCGGTGGAAGGGGCCGTAAAGCCGCTCTATCCGCTCGAAAGCGGCCCCGATGGGCAGCCGCTCGCGGTAGATCTCCTCGGTGTCGGCAACGATGCGGGCGATGGTGCCCAGCCCCCCCACCACGCGGGCCGACTGGGTGTTGGCGAAGGCCGGCAGGCGGCCCTCGAACAGCTCGGGGTCGAGCTCGTAGGGCTCGCGGTTGACGTCAAGGTAGGCCCGCGGGAACCGCGCCGCCAACAGCGGCACGCCCAGGCCCACCACCGGCTCGAACAGCTCATCGACGTAGCAGTCCTCCGACTTCCTGAGCGTGTGCGGGTCGAGGCGGGAGGCGGCCAGGAAGGCCCTGGGGTAGACCCGCCCCGAGTGTGGCGAGCAGAGCACAATGGGGGCCAGCTGCTCGGGCGGCCTGATCAGGGCGTAGGGCGGGCTGAGCTCGGCCAGGATGGTGGCGCGTTCGGTGTCGGACATCTGGGCGGTGCGGGGTTCTTCCTGGCTCAACGACGGTGTTGGACGCGTATCCGATAGCGCAACGCATCGCACAGGGCGCACGCGTGCCCGTCCCACTCTGCCAAGCTGCTCACGCCCTGTCCATGCGTTGCTGGCGTCAACGCTACGGCTCTGCCACCATGGGCTCCGCCTGAGGGTCGGGCTGGACGTGAGATGGGCGCGCGCTGAGCCGGTGTCAGACCCTCTGGGTCTCACACCATGGAGGCCTGCATCGCGGGCAAGGCTGCGTGCATGCCGATGCCGGGCGCTGCCAGGCACACCAAGTGGGCTGGTGCTGTTGCGCTGCCGCGTGGCTGCTGGCGCGTGTCTGACGCCTGTTGAGCGCCGCTTTGCATGTCCCGGCGTGTTTGACGGTACGCTTGAGCGCCTGCGCTGTGCATGCACCGGGCGCACGACCCGCGTCCATCAAATTGCCGCCAGAATTCTCTGGCAACGCCACCGCGCCGAGCCTCACCCGGGCGCCGGGCACGCGTCAACGGCCAGCCGACATCCGGCAAAGGATGGCCGAGTTCGCCCCCGCAGTCTTGACCGAATCGCCATGCCAATACCTCCAGGCCAGCCCGGACTACCCCCAAGGCCGACCCTCGAAGCGCACCCGTGAGCGAGCCCCTGAGCCAGCCATGACCGCCAAGCCCTCCCGCCTGCCAGCGCGGCGCATTCTGCTGGCGGAGGACGACGACTCCATGCGCGCCTTCATCGAGCGCGCCCTCATCAAGGCCGGCTACGAGGTGACAAGCTTCGCCAACGGCCGCGAGGCCTTCGACCGTCTCCAGGAGGAGCCCTTCACGCTGCTCCTTACCGATATCGTCATGCCCCAGATGGACGGCATCGAATTGGCCCGCCGCGCCGCCGACATCCACCCCGACCTCAAGATCATGTTCATAACGGGCTTCGCCGCCGTCACCCTCAACACCACCACCAAGGCCGTCCAGGACGCCCAGGTGCTGTCCAAGCCGTTCCACCTCAAGGACTTGGTGCGCGAGATCGACCGCCTGCTGGATGGGGGTCAGACCCTGCGCCCCGGCGGAGGCCGGGGCTGACCCCATGGCACCGCGGGCGAGCGATCCGTAGGGTGCAATAGGCGAACCGCATTGCACCGTTTCCCCTTCGATCGGGGCGAACGGTGGGTAGGGGCTATCGCCCTCTGCACCCTACGGGATTATTGCTGAATCGCGAGCAGCTCCGCCACGTCCAGCTCCATCGGCGGCGGCGACAGCGTCGGTGTGCCTTCCGTAACGATCGACTTGAGGATCGTGCCGTCCGGCTGGCGTCCGTGGTGGATGACGGGCAGGCCTTCGGGATCGACGATCAGGTAGTGGTGCACGCTCGGCAGGCTGAAGTAGGCGTCACGCTTCACGGTATCGTCGAACTTCCGCGTCGAGGGCGACGCCACCTCGACCAGGATGACCGGATTGGGGACCTCGATGGCATCGTCCGGCAGCTCCGGCCCGCAATAGACCAGGGCGTCGGGGATGTGCATGACATGCCGCGAGATGCGGACACCCGCGCCCTCGCCCAGCAGGTGGCAGGGCACCGCCGCCATAGGAAGTGCCCGCAGGAGGGCCATGTAGACCGCATATTTGACCTTGATATGCCGCGTCCGCTCCGGAGCCATGTTGAAGGGCACCCCGTTATAGAGCTCCCAGCGGCCCTCCCGTCCCTCGGCCCAGACCAGGAACTCATCGACCGTCATCTTCCGCTGCGCGTGCATGCTCATGGGGTCACTCCTACCACGTGCACGTCTCTTTGCCAATGTGGGGCGGCGGGCCGCGATGGGGGCAGACTCCATAGTGAGAGCCCATCGTTCTCCGCGTTGACGGGCCCGGACGCTATTCCCTGCCTGGCACATGGACCGGCAAGTTGCCCCTGGGGCAGGCCCGCAGCCCCTTCCGCCTCCCCGACCTCATCGTGCCCAGATGGACGGCCCCAGATGGGCGGCATCGATCTGGCCCGCCGCGCCGCCGACATCCACCCCGACCTTAAGATCATGTTCATAACGGGCTTCGCCGCCGTCACCCTCACCACCACCACCAAGGCCGTCCAGGACGCCCAGGTGCTGTCCAAGCCGTTCCACCTCAAGGACCTGGTACGCGAGATCGACCGCCTGCTGGGTGTGTAGGGGTCAGACCCTGCGCCCCGGCGACGGCCGGGGCTGACCCCATGGCGACGGTCCACGCATCTCACCGAGTGCCCTCTGACCTGGGCAGATCGGTGCAATACGGATCGACGCCCCATCGCACCCCGCACCTCGCGGGGGTCAGAAAATCCGCTCCACCGGCAGCCCGAGCGCCATGGCGCCGGCGTACTCGGCCTGCGGCCCGGCCTGCAGCGGGTGATAGCGGGCGGCCTGGATGTCGCGGAACTTGCGCTCCAGCCCCGCCGACCGGTAGAAGCCGACGCCGCCCGCCACCTCCATCGCATACTCCACGGCGGCGATGGCATGGCGCGCGGTGAGCGCCTTGCCGGTCATCACCTGGTTGACGGTGGCGGCCGACGGCGCGTTGAGGCGGACCGCTGCCAGCATCCAGTCGAGCCCGAGCCGGGCGCCCGCAAGCTCCGTATCCATGCGTCCGGCCAGCTCGACCGTATGCCGCGTCGGCGCCTTCCGCTTGGCCAGCTGCACGGCGAGATCCCGCGCGCTCTCGGCCACGCCGACGTACACGGCATACACGAGCGGGAAGGCTGTCGTGGCGATGATGTGGAACAGCGGGTGCCACTCGCCGGCCTTGCGCTGCACGGCCACGGCCGCCTCCGGCACCACGTGGCCCTCGATCAGCACGTCGTGCGAGCCGGTGGCGCGCATGCCCAGCGTGCGCCAAGTGTCCAGCACCTTCACGCGCGGGGAGCTCATCGGCACACCGAAGTGCAGCACCATGGGGCCGTCCGGCGTCTCCCGCACCGCCGACGTCATGAAAAGGTCGCCCGTGGGCGCGCCTGACGTGAAGACCTTGCGCGCGTCGATGCGGTAGCCGCCGTCCACCTTGGTGGCCGTGCCCGAGCCGGCGATCCAGTCCGACCCGCCGCTGGACAGCAGCAGGATGCGCTCGCCGGCGATGCGCTTGAGCAGCGGCTCCACGGCCGCCGCCTTCTGGTGCGTCCAGCGCCAGGCCGGGACCGCCACCTGGTGGGTGTGCATGGAGAAGGCCAGCGCGGTCGAGCCGCAGTGGTAGGCGAGCGTGCGCAGCATGGCGGCCAGCTCATCGACATCGGCGCCGCCGCCGCCCAGCCCGGCCGGCACGCCGGCCTCCACCAGGCCCGAGGCCTTCAGGGTGGCGAAGTTGTCGGCGACGAAACGGTCCTCGTCGGCCGCCTCGGCGGCGCGGCGGGCAAAGAGGGGACCGAGCTCGCGGGCGATCTCGGCGGGGCGGGGCGGCGTCTTGCCGGCGGTCTGCGGGGCGCGTGCGGGGCTGATGGCGGCGATGCTCATGGGGACTGGCTCCCTTCGGGATGATCGGTGACAGAACTGAGGTCCCGATCCTCACCAGTCGGCGGCGCCGCCCTCCAGTCACGAAACTGTACTGGCGTGCCGGCGAAGCTCCGCCGCTGCGGGATAAACCATTGACTCTCCAAGTCACATTCTCGTCAACACGGCCTCGCCAGCCGGCTTCGCTGCTATGCAGCGACCCACTCGGTACAATTTTTGTACTATCGTCCGCTCCTTGAGCCGGACGATAGTCCGCGACGTGCCTCACAACGATCGGGAGCCCAACATGAGCGACAGATTCGAAAGGGCCAGCTACGGACAGTTCTGCCCGGTTGCCATGGGCGCCGAGGTCGTGTGCTCGCGCTGGACCGCCCTGGTTTTGCGCGAGCTGCTGTGCGGCACCACCCGCTTCAACGACCTGCGCCGCGGGGTGCCGCTGATGTCGCCGTCGCTGCTGTCGAAGCGCCTCAAGGAGCTGGAGGAGGCGGGCGTGATCGCCGCCGTGCCCACCGGCCAGCCGGGCATCGTCGAGTACAGGCTCACCGAAGCCGGCGAGGACCTGCGCCCCGTGATCATGTCGCTCGGCACCTGGGGCCAGCGCTGGATCGAGAAGTCGGTATCGCTGAAGAATCTCGACCCGTCGCTTCTCATGTGGGACATGCGCCGCTGGCTCGATCCCACGCCCCTGCCAAGGCGGCGCTGCACCGTCAGCTTCCTGTTTCCCGACGTGCCGTCGTCCAAGCGCTCCTGGTGGCTGGTGATCGACGTGGCCGACGGCGGTGTCAAGGTCGATCTGTGCGCCACCAACCCCGGCTTCGAGGTCGACCTCTACGTCAGGAGCCCGCTGCGCAGCATGACGGCCATCTGGATGGGCTTCACCACGGTCGCCAAGGAGGTGGAGGCAGGCCATGTGGAGCTGATCGGCGGCGCCGAGGTGGCGAGGTCGATGCAGCGGTGGCTCGGCCTCAGCCCGTTCGCCAAGGAGAAGAGCCGCGCGGCGGCCTGACCGTCTGCCCCGCCTACCCCAGCTCCACCCACACCGGCACGTGGTCGGACGGCTTCTCCCAGCTGCGGGTGACCTTGTCGATGCCCGCGGCTTCCAGCCGGTCGGCGGCCTGGGGGGAGAGGAGGATGTGGTCGATGCGGATGCCGTGGTCCTTCTGCCAGGCGCCGGCCTGGTAGTCCCAGAAGGTGTAGACGCCGGGCTCGGGGTGGCAGGCACGCACGGCATCGGTGAGGCCGAGGTTGAGGAGCGCGCGGTAGGCGGCCCGCGTCTCGGGCTGGAACAGGGCGTCGTTCACCCAGGCCTGCGGGTTTTTGGCATCCACCGGCTCAGGGATGACGTTGAAGTCGCCCATGAGCAGGAGCGTCTCCTCCAGCTCCAGGAGGCCCTGCACACGGGCCTGCAGGCGGCGCATCCAGGCGAGCTTGTAAGCGAACTTGTCGGTGCCGATGGGGTTGCCGTTGGGCAGATACAGGCAGCCCACCCTGACGATGCCGCCCATTCCGCCCCCCGGCGGGGCCGGGCGCGGGATCACCGCCTCGATGTAGCGCGAGTGGGTATCGGCCGCGTCCCCCGGCAGCCCCCGCACCGCCACCTCGTCGAGCGGCCGCTTGGAGAGGATGGCGACGCCGTTGAAGCCCTTCTGCCCGTGCACGGCCAGATTGTACCCCAGCGCCTCGAACGCCTCCGCCGGGAACGCCTCGTCCGTGCACTTGATCTCCTGGAAGCAGGCCACGTCCGGCGACGTCTCCCTCAGCCAGGCCAGCGCCCCCTCCAGCCGGGCCTTCACGCCGTTGATGTTCCAGGTGGCGATTCGCATGTAGCAGTGTCTTGCCGTGGGTTGCATCCGCTTGCAAGGGCCACCGCGCTCGCATTCCCCCGGCTGAGGGGCGCGCGCTTGCGATGTTTTTTTGCTTGAGCGCCCGGCAGCGTTTGGCTAAAGCCAAATGGCTGTCAGTTTGCGACGTTCTATCGTGGGATCCCTATGTTTGTATTTGGCCGCCGCAGCACGCGCAATTCCGATCTCCGCCGGGCCCTTGATGCCCATCTGCAGAGCCTCGGCCAGGACGCGCCAATGCGCATCGTTCTCGTTTCGGCAGACATCCAGTCCAGGCTCGATCAATTTGATTGGCTGGACGCCATCGCGCTCAAGGAGCGCAACTCGTACCGCAGGTTTCGGCTGCTTGCGCTCTGGGCGACGATGGTTGCGACCATTGTGGGCGCCCTCAGCCTGTTGCCTATCGAGGACAAGTTGCAGCCATGGCAGCGGTCGACCATTCAGGTGTTGCAGGCGCTTGCCGTGACCCTTTCGTTCGCCGCGACGATCTGGGTCAGCATGCGCCAATCGGTGCGCCAGTGGCTGCAGGCGCGGGCGGTCGCGGAGCGATTGAGGGCCGACGTCTTCCGCGCGCTCATCCGTGCCGGCACCGATGCCGCCGCAAGCCGGCTCGCGGCGGCGCTCGCCTGCTTCAGGGACGCGCACCTCGATTGGCAGATCAGGTTTTATGCAGAGCGTGGGGCGCAGTATCGGCAGTATCGCAGGGGGAAACGCGGCTTCGACCCCTACAGCATGGCCGGTAACCTGCTCCTTGCCGTTGCGGTCGTGCTCGGATCGCTGGGGCTCGCGAAGCTGGTGGCGAGGGAGTTCCACCTTGACTTGCCTCAGCTCGACGCACTGGTGCAATGGGTGCGGCTGGAGCAAACGGAGCGATGGCAGCTCGGCCTCGGAGCCATGGCGACGAGCATCCTGGCGTTCGCGACCATGCGCTCCTTCATCGATGTGGACGACCGCAATGCCTCACTCTACCCGATGACCTATACCGCTCTACAGACCGTTCGGAACGCGGAGCTGGAAGACGCGGAGGCGGCGGCCGCCAGCGGGAATGTCGGCGCGGTTATGGCATTCTGCGAGTCTGTGCAGACGATCCTGGACAAAGAGCACTTGGCATGGACATTCGCTCTTCCCCCGGAGCCGGTGCCAACGACGATAACTCGCGACTCCGGGGCTGGAGCCTGAAGGCTGTCAACGGCCGGCAATCGGCGAGGCGGCGCCTGCGGCGCACTCCGATGCCAAATCCCCTCAGTGCGCTCAGTCGGCCAGACCTCGTAGGTCTCCGTGAGGGCGCCCCAGCCTGTGCCTGTCATCTCGTCGCCATTCGCGAGGATCAGGTAGCCCGTCGCGCCGCTGTGCTCATCGATGTCGCAACGTCATCGAGCGCGGTGCCCGCTCGTGGTGCGGTCAGGCGGTTCTATCATGAAACCAAAGAACATGATGGCTTTGAGTGCCTCGACAACTGTTGCGCGATCATAGTCCTTTTTGTTTTCGGATAGGCACGAATAGGGCACCAAATCCGGATGTTGGCGCTTTTCATCATTCTGCACCTCACCCCACTCCCAACCTTCCCCGAAACGCTTATTGGCCCAATTGTCGTGGTTGTTCTCGGCAAGTCTCTCAATCAACGGAACTAGCTCTCTTGGAATGACAACGCGGGATGTATCGATCGGTTGAGGAATGTATCGTCGCATGGATCATTTGCTCCCTGTCTCAAGTTGAGATCACGCATGACTGGCCCATTCGTGCCATCTCCAACGTGATGGTTCAAGTTTAGAGCCCCAAGAGCACCAACCCTGCATTGGCTGCAACAAACAGAACACCGCCGAGAAGAGTGGCCAACATCAATAGACCGATCCTTGTACCAGGTGCTTGGAGAATTCGCGAGCGGAAGTCGGTTCCTGCACCGAACATCAGCCAGACCCTTCTTAGTGCTCGTAGCATCCAGTAGACGGCGATGGTGAAGCAGTAAATCGCAAGTCCGACAAGCCCGATATTAGTAACGGAGAGCGAGTAGATCGTGATGATGGCTGCCAAACCTGAAAAAATAGCCGCGCCAATCAAGGCTTGAGGTAACGCGAATTGAATAAAAGTAAATCTCATTAACGCACGGAACTCCAACCTCATGATGTTCGCAAAAAACCAATTGAATAGGGAAATTCCATACTCGAACAAAATCATTGCAGCGATTGGGAGGAAGAACACAAC
>JBAPMW010000350.1:0-4738 GCA_049278815.1 Hyphomicrobiaceae bacterium | reverse complement strand
GCGTAGGTGCCCGCGGCCACGACGACCAGGTCGGCAGTGACGATCTCATTAGGTGACGCAAGCCGGACGCCGACGGCGCGCCCGGACCGCAGCTCCACGCGATCCACCGTCACGCCGGATCGAATCGCGACATTCGGCAGCCCGCGCACGGGTCCGAGATAGGCAAGGGCGGCGCTTATGCGGGTGCCGCCGACGGCGTTGACGGGCGTGGCGCCGACGCCTACGGCCCCCGGCGCGTTGTGGTCCTCGACGAAGGGGTGGCCGCTCCCGACCGCCGCCTCGATCAGGCCTTGCTGGAAGCCATTCCGCTCGCTCTCCCGGTAGCGACGGATGGGCAGTGGGCCGGAGCTGCCGTGCCACGAGGCGTCGCCGAAATCGGCATCGGTCTCAGCGGTGCAGAAATAGGGCAGGCATTCGGCGAACGACCAGCCCTCGCTGCCTGTGGCTGCCCACCGGTCATAGTCGGCCGGCGCCCCGCGAAGCGCATAGCAGCCGTTGGTGGCCGAGCAGCCGCCGACGAGACGCCCGCGCGGGAGGGGCAATTCGCGTCCGATTCGGCCCGGCACGCTCTTGTACCCCCAATCGTGGGTGAAGGCGGGCATGCGCGCATCGGCGATCTCGGCAGGCAGGCCCGAAAGAGACGGATAGTCGGGACCTGCCTCCAAGAGCAGCACCGAGGCGCCGCGCTGAGCCAGCCTGGCCGCCAGCACGCACCCCGCAGAGCCCGCTCCCACCACGACGATGTCATGCTTGCTCATCTCGCCACCCCAGCAACGGTCTTGGGCCTATTTTTTGCGCGGGTCGTCGGCGGGGTTGACATAGGCGATGCCTTGCGGTCCCTGCCCGTGCACCTGCACGATCGTCTCCTCGCTGGCCCAGGCGAAGTGCTGCATGCCCTTGGCGGCATGGGCGAACCCGCCGGGCACCAGCTTCATGCCCCTGGTTTCATCGAGCTTCGGCCCCAGACCGAAGTGGAAGGCACCCGAAATCACGGTGACATGCTCGTCGTTGGGGTGGGTGTGTGCCGGGATCTTGTAGCCGGGTGGGAATTTCAGCCGGATCACGTAGAGGCCGTCCTTGGCCGGGTCGCCCAGAAGCACGCTGACTTGGGCGCCAGCCGGCAGCGAAGGCGGCCCGGCAGCCCACTTCAGCGCGTTGCCCTGGATGCCGTGCTCCTCGGCGAATGCCGCCGCCGACAGCATGCCCCAACCGAGCGCACCCGCAATCAGCGCCTTCCGCATCATCGACGTTCCCTCCCCTGGCTGCACGAACGGTCCCGTGCCATGATGGCCCGCATCTGGGACGAGGTTGCCGCTTTCCGCCGGGGAGGAGCAATGCCTGGGACACCCGGTTCGTTAGCCGAGACACCGGACCGAAGACCTTCCGGCCCGGACGTGTTGTCCGAGATGCTCAAGGCCGTGCGGCTGACCGGATCGGTCTTCCTGAACGCCTGTCTCACCGCGCCGTTCGGCGTGATCGATCCCAAGTTCTATGCCGAGCGGACGCCCATGGCTCGCCTGCGGCACATCAGCATCCTGCATTTGATCGTCGCAGGCGGCTGCAGCTTCGAAACTGCGGGCCGGCAGCGCGCGGTGACGGCCGGTGACCTGATCTTCCTGCCCTTCCCGGGACCGTACAAGTTCTGGAACGGCGAGCCGGAGAGAATGGCGGATGCAAGCGAGGTCGTGCGGCCTGGCCGGATCGAAGGCGTCTGGACCGTCAACCATGGGGGCGGCGGCGCCGAGGTGCACATGGTGTGCGGCTTCATCGAGTCCGCCGAGCTCCTGTTCGCCCCGGTGTTCCGGACCCTGCCGCCCCTCCTCATCGAGCGAACGACGGAGGACCGGGTGGGCGCGCTGATCGCCTCGACCGTGCGCGAGATCGTGACGCTCGTGGAAGCGGCCACGCCGGGCACGCAGGCGGTGCTCGGGCGCCTGATGGAGCTTCTGTTCGTGGAGCTGCTCAGGAGGCACATCGCCCGGCTTCCGGCCGGCTCGCAGGGGTGGTTTGCGGCGTTGAACGATCCGGTCGTCGGCCGCGCCCTGCAACTCCTGCATGCCGAGCCTGCGCATCGCTGGACCGTCGAGGAGATTGCCGGCCGGATCGGCTCGTCCCGCACCGTGGTGGCCGACAGGTTCAAGGCGCTGCTCGGCCGCCCGCCGATCGACTATCTGGCGGGCTGGAGGATCCAGCTGGCGGCGGAGCGCCTGCGCCTGGGGCACGAGAGCGTGCCGAGCATCGCCGCCAGCGTGGGGTACGAGTCCGAGACTGCATTCAACCGCGCGTTCAAGCGCCTGACGGGGATGACGCCCGGAAGCTGGCGCGACGCAAGCGGCGTCCCATCAACACCGAGCGCCACCAGCTGATCCCCGCGAGTCCCTCTGCGCCCCGGGCACTCGTTGCCACCCCCGCAACGACAACGTCGTGCCGCCCGATCACGGAATGCAGCGTCGCCGCCGACGGCTCACCCCGCAGGGGCCGCCGCGGTCCGGTCGAGGCGGCCCCCTCGCGCTCGCGCGCGCACCGGTCGCATCGAGGAGGCGGCCGACCTTCCCTCCGCAGTCACTCGGGTGGCGAGGCGTTTCCGGCATGCCGCCCGGCGGCAACAATGGGTCATCTTGCCCCTTCGACCTCACGGCAGCTTTCGGGTTGAACCTGCCGCCGGGAACGGCATGTCGCCTAAGGCTTGTTAGGGGTCGCTCTGTTCGTGACGCGAGGCGCTGTCCGAAGAGGGCCCTGACCACCGGTCCACTGCGGTGCAGCGATTCCTTCTGATAATGGAGGCACTTACCCCGTGCCCATGAGCCCGCTGGCATGCGCGCTCGTGACCCACAGCGGGCGTGTTACCGGAGAGCCACGAATCCTGGCGCGAATGTGACAAGTTCCGCCCGCGGGGCTCCAAAAGGACGGGAGGGCACGGGCTTGGCTGTGTCCGTCCGATCGGGCATATTGCAACATTTGCTAGGCTTCGCCCCGATGAGACGCCCTTGCGCTGCTTTTCAATGCCGAGCGCAGCCAGCGCCTTCGGCGCGAGCCGGCGTCCCCAGCGGAAATCGCCATCAGATCGTTCGCGCCTGTGAGCATCGCACACAGAGCTATTGCATGATCACCGGCAGCGGCAAACGTCGCCCCTTCCGGGTCCGGCGGCGATCCTCGATCCGCTCCAAAGCCGTCCACAGCGTGCCCTTCACCATCCGCAGCCCCATCGTGCGCCTGGAAGCTTCAGAATCCGTTCGGGCCGTCATGCTATGCGGTGAATTAAAATCACCCTGGGGCACGGGTACGCCAAAGCACGAACGCATAGACATCTGCGGCTTCGCTATCCAACTGCGACTTGGTCGATCCAAGCCCGTGTCCTTCATCGAAGGCAACACGCAACAGCACGGGGTTGGAGGAGCCGGTGGCCCTCTGCAATCGGGCAGCCATTTTCGCTGCTTCCCAGGGGGAGACACGTGAGTCTGTCATGCCCGCTGTGAGCAGCACAGCGGGATAAGGGACGCCGTCCCTGACTGCATGATACGCATCCATGGCTCGCAGCCCACGGAAGCCATCCTCGTCCGCCATGGAACCAAACTCGGCCACGTTGCTCGGGCCACTGTGCCCGAATTCCGAGCGGAGCATGTTGTACGTGCCGACCTTCCCGATCACTACCGAAAAGAGGTCAGGGCGCTCGGTGAGAGCCATGCCGACGGCTATGCCGCCTGCAGACTCGCCCACGATCGCGAGCCGCGGCTGCGAGGTCCAGCCTTCGCGGATCAGGTACTCACAGGATGCTATCAGATCACGCCATGTATTCGGTTTCGTGAGCTTCTGCCCTGCCTGCCACCAAGCCTTGCCATATTCGCCACCGCCTCTCACGTGCGCCGTAGCGAGGACGCCGCCTTGCTCAAGAAAGGCAATGGAGCGGGCATCGAAAACGGGCCGGCTCACCTCCTGGTAGGCACCGTAGGCTGTGACGATGGCCGGGTGAGACCCGTCATGTTTGAGCCCCTTTTTGGCAACAATGGAAACGGGAATCCTCGTGCCATCGGTCGCTTCGGCAAACACCCGCATTGCCTCGTACGGCGACAGGTTGATCCGCGGCCTTGAAGAAAGGCCGGTCTCCTGGATTCCGCCGTCGGGCCGATAGCTCCAGACCGATGGGGGACGGAGCCAGCCCGCGATTGTCAGCAGGGCCCCATCGCGGGTCGTCTCCGTCGTCAGCGCCAGAATCGAGCCTTGGAAAGGCAGCGCGACCGGAGCGAGTGCGCCGTCACGACCCAGCCGGCGTACTGCCCCATAGCCTCCCTCCACATCGGCGACGTAGAGCGCGTCCTTGGCGGCGGCCACATGGTCGATGACAACGCGCCCCTCGTCAACCACTGTGCGGGCCGTGGTGAAATCCGGCCGCTCCATCGAGGTCTTGACGACACGGCCGTTGGGCGCATCCCGGGTTGTGATAAGAAACAGATCATCTCCCCTGAAAGCAAATGAGACGACTTCGTCGGCGACGTCGCAGACTTTGCGCCATTGCGGCTTACCGGCGACGACGGCAGCAAGCCGAGCGGTATACAGGGGGTTCTCACGACGCACGCCACCCAGGAGACGCGCCACGACATGTTCGCTGCCTGGGTCCGTCGAGATGGTCGGCTCCTCGATCGGGTCGATCGGTTCGCTCGCATCCAGCCCGCGTGCAAGCATCTTGATGTCCGCGCCGGCGTCCGTGCCGAGCCGGTGCAGCCAGCAGACGCTATCCTTG
>JBAPMW010000349.1:0-4692 GCA_049278815.1 Hyphomicrobiaceae bacterium | reverse complement strand
TGCAGAAGGTAGCCGATATCGCCGAAGGCGAACCCATCCCGCGCCGCCGCCTCGCGGATGCCGGTCATGAGCCCAAGCGACGGGTCGTCCGGCGTCGTCGGCGTCTTGAAATTGGTGATGGACCCCGTGCGCGTATCGAGGATCTGTAAGTCGGTGAATGTCCCACCCACGTCCACGGCGATGCGTACGGGAGCCACAGTCTCGCTCGTCATGCGTGCTCCATCGCCAGGGCCCGTGCTCTCCCCACAGGGGATCTACACATCTTGGCAGCGTCCGCGGTTGATGAAGCTGCTCCCGTGATCGCAAGCGCCGACCGGATCCCCCTCCCCCTTGGGAGGGGACGCTGCGGCACGCGCGCTGCCCAAGATGAGAGCGGCCCTCACCCCTGGGGCGACCTGTGTAGATCCCGTAGCGGCCTTCGCCGCCATTGAACCAATCTACGCACTCAGACCCGCTCACAGCTTCATCTCGGTCAGCGGCACCACGCCGACGCCGGCCTTCTCCAGGGCGTCGCGGACGCCGCGCGCGACCATGACGCCGGTAGCCTCGTCGCCGTGCACGCAGATGGTGTGAACGTCGGCCTTGATGAGCTTGCCGGTCCGGGACACGATCTCGCCCTCCAGCACCATGCGCAGCACCTGCTCGGCCGCGGCGGCCGGGTCCTTCAGCACCGAGCCCGGAATCGAGCGCGGGGTCAGGCTGCCCACGTCCTCGTACTGGCGGTCGGCGAAACCCTCGCGCGCGAGGCGCAGGCCCAGCCTCTGCGCGGCCTTCTCCATCTCGGAGCCGAACGGCGCGACGTAGACGATGTCCTGGTCCACGGTCTTGATCGCCCGGCCGATGGCCATGGCGTAGCTCTCGTCCTCGGCCGCCATGTTGCTGAGCGCGCCGTGCGCCTTGAGGTGCGTCACCTTGAGGCCGGCATAAGCCGCCATCGCCTGCAAGGCGCCGATCTGATAGGCGGTCATGTACTCCAGGTCGGTGGGCTTCATCTGGATGCGCCGCCGCCCGAAGCCCCACAGGTCGTTGAACCCGGGGTGCGCGCCGACGCTCACGCCTTGCTCCTTCGCCAGCAGGCACAGCCGGTGCATGGTGTTGGGGTCGCCGGCGTGAAAGCCGCAAGCGACGCTGGCGGATTTGATGATCGCCATGAGCTCGGCGTCGTTGCCGATGTCGTAGGCGCCCCAGCCTTCGGCGATGTCGGCATTGAGATTGATCTGCTTGCTCATGCGGCCTCATTTCCCCGGCTCGAACGAACGCGCCACCATGCTACTATTCTCAGGAAGACTGTAAAACACCTGCCGGTGCAATGCTCGATGGACTCGGCCCGCCCCCCAGACAGCACCCCGAGCAGCACGCCGGACAGAATCGCGGCGCGGCTCCTGCCGTGCGGCGACACGGCGCTCGCGGTCGAGCTTGGCAACGGGGTGGACCGCCACGTGAACGCGCTGGTGCTGGCGCTGGCCGAGCGGCTGGCGGCGGCTGCCGTTGCCGGGGTCGTGGAGGTGGTGCCCACGTTTCGGTCGCTGACGATCCACTACGACCCGCTCGTGGTGTCGCACATGGAGCTGAAGGAGCGGCTGGCGCCGCTGCTGTCGGGCCTGCGCGCGGCCGAAGGCTCCGGCCGGCAGTGGCGCATCCCGGTCTGCTACCATGACAGCGTCGCGCCGGATCTCACCGAGGTCGCAGAGCGCACAGGACTGTCGGCGGCGCGCGTGGTCGAGGCGCACAGCTCTGTTGCCTACCATGTCTACATGTTGGGGTTTCTGCCGGGCCATCCCTACCTGGGAGACCTGCCGGCCGAGCTCGCGCTGCCGCGCCGCGCGACCCCGCGCATCTCGGTGCCGGCCGGCTCAGTCTCGATCGCGACGACGTTGAGCGCCATCTACCCGCTGGAGAGCCCCGGCGGCTGGCATCTCATCGGGCGGACGCCCGCCCTCCTGTGGGACAGCCGGCGCGAGCGCCCGGTCCTCCTCGCCGCCGGCGACCAGGTGCGGTTCGTGCCGATCTCCCGTGCCGAGCACGATGCCCTGGCATCACGAGGGGCGGCCGGAGAGTGGCGTCCGGAGCCCGAAAGCGCGCCCGGCACCAGGCCGTGGGAGGGCGTGCCCCAGCATGAAGCCGGCACTTAGAGTGGTGGCGCCCGGCTTGATGACCACGCTGCAGGACCTCGGCCGGAGCGGGTATCAGCACCTCGGCATCCCGGTGTCGGGGGCGCTCGATGCCGTGGCCCTGCGTGCCGCCAACGCCATCGTCGGCAATCCGCCGGGGATGGGGGCGTTGGAGATCGCCTATCAGGGGCCGGCCTTGGCCGTGGAGGCCGCCAGCGCCCGTGTGGCCTACGCGGGCGGCATTGCGGCGATCGAGGTGCTCGACGACGCCGCGGCGGCGAGCGGCACGCGCCTTGCGCCCCTTCAGAGCGTCCGCCTGGGCAAGGAGCAGGTGCTGCGCATCGGCGCCCTCTCCGGCAGCGTGATGGGCTATCTGGCGGTCGAGGGCGGCTTCGACGCTGCCCCGATGCTCGGCAGCCAGTCCACCTACGCACGTGCCGGGCTGGGCGGCTTCGACGGGCGCGCGCTTCGGGCCGGGGACAGCCTGCCGCTGCGACGGCCCGAGGCTGAGGAGCGCGAGGAGCGGCGGCTGCCCTCCCTCGACCTGACGACGCCCGGCCGCGTCCGCGTCGTCCTCGGGCCGCAGGACGACTATTTCAGCGACCGGGGCAAGCGGACGCTCCTGGAAAGCACGTTCACCGTATCGTCGGCCTCGGACCGCATGGGCATGCGCCTGGACGGGCCGACCCTTGAGCACTCGGGCAGCTACAACATCGTCTCGGACGGCATTGCGCCCGGCTCCATCCAGGTGCCCGGCAACGGCCTGCCGATCGTGCTCCTGGCCGACCGGCAGACGACCGGCGGCTATCCCAAGATCGCCACGGTCATCGCCGCCGACCTGGCCGCGCTGGGCCGGCTCGCGCCCGGGGCAAAGGTTGCCTTCGAGGCCGTGAGCATCGAGACCGCAGAGGCCGCGCATCGCCGGCTCGCAGCCCTGCTGGCGGCGCTTCCCCGGCAGGTGGTTGCGGTCCGCGCGGCGTCCACCATCGACGAGGCCGCCTTGCTGGCGGCCAATCTCGTGAGCGGCGTCGTCAGCGCGCACGATCCGCAGTGGGAACCGCCTTGAGAGGAGGAGGTATCAGCCGATCGCCGGCTGCGCCGACCTTCGGCGACGAAACCGGAGCGCGCCGTAGCGTCCCCTCCCCCCTTGTGGGGGAGGGACAGGGTGGGGGGATCGCAGAACGTCGAAGGTTAGGAGTCCCCCCACGCCTAGCCCCTCCCCACAAGGGGGAGGGGAATCCGCGTTGGGGCTTGCCTGTAGCTCACCAGCCAAATTCACGTACCCGGCGGGGAAAGTGAGTTTCCTATCAAACCCTGCGGGCACTGCAGGTCTCACCGCAGTGCCGACGGCGTGGTCCCGTGCTGACGCGCTTTACATGCTGCCGGCGACGGACTACGCGCTTGTCTCCGGCAACAGCCCTGCGCATCCGCACATGGAGGCCCTCTCATGCCTGGGAAGAAGATCGGCTTCCTGTCGTTCGGGCACTGGTCGCCCTCGGCCCACTCGCAGACGCGGTCGGCCTCCGACGCGCTCCTGCAGTCCATCGATCTGGCCGTGGCCGCGGAGGGGCTCGGCCTGGATGGGGCATACTTCCGGGTGCATCACTTTGCCCGTCAGCTCGGCTCTCCATTCCCGTTGCTGGCCGCGGTCGGCGCCAGGACCAGCCGCATCGAGATCGGCACGGCGGTGATCGACATGCGCTACGAGAACCCGCTGTACATGGCCGAGGACGCGGGCGCGGCCGACCTCATCGCCGGCGGCCGCTTACAGCTCGGCATCAGCCGCGGGTCGCCCGAGCAGGTGATCGACGGGTGGCGTCACTTCGGCTATGTGCCGCCCGAGGGCCAGACCGACGCCGACATGGCCCGGCGCCGCGCGGAGGTCTTCCTCGACGTGCTGCGCGGCGAGGGCTTTGCTCAACCCAACCCGCGACCGATGTTCCCCAATCCCCCCGGCCTCCTGCGCGTGGAGCCCCACTCGGAGGGTCTGCGCGACCGCATCTGGTGGGGCGCCAGCTCGAATGCCACCGCAGCCTGGGCGGCCAGTCTGGGCATGAACCTGCAGAGCTCCACGCTCAAGGACGATGAGGACGGACGCCCGTTCCACGTCCAGCAGGCCGCCCAGATCCGGGCCTTCCGCGAGGCCTGGAAGGCGGCCGGCCACAAGCGCGAGCCGCGCGTGTCGGTCAGCCGCAGCATCTTCGCACTGGTGAACGATCTCGACCGTGTCTACTTCGGGCGCAGCGGCGACGACCTGGACCACATCGGTTTCATCGACGCCAAGACGCGGGCCATCTTCGGCCGCAGCTACGCCGCCGAGCCGGATGTGCTGGTCAAGGAGCTGGCGAAGGACGAGGCCATCGCCGAGGCCGATACGCTGCTCCTGACCGTGCCGAACCAGCTCGGTGTCGCGTACAACGCGCATGTCATCGAGGCGATCCTGACCCACGTCGCTCCTGCCCTCGGCTGGCGCTGAGCTCTGGGTCGGCTTATGTCAGGGTGCCGGCCGCTGGCGAACCCGGGTCGTACCGACACTCCCCTCGATCGGGGATGTGCCCGTCACGCAGGCATTCCCATCTTC
>JBAPMW010000348.1:0-2062 GCA_049278815.1 Hyphomicrobiaceae bacterium | reverse complement strand
CCCTTCTGATGCTCGCGGTAGTGGCGGGTCACCGTTCCGTGCGCGGCCTCGGCCTCGACGGTCTTGCCGTCCGGCGTCATCAGCACGGAGGTCATCAGGCCGAGCGAGCCGAAGCCCTGAGCGACAGTGTCGGACTGCACGTCGCCATCATAGTTCTTGCAGGCCCACACATAGCCGCCGGACCACTTGAGCGCCGAGGCCACCATGTCGTCGATCAGGCGATGCTCGTAGGTCAGGCCTTTGGCATCAAAATCCTTCTTGAACTCCTTCTCGAAGACGTCCTGGAAGATGTCCTTGAAGCGGCCGTCGTAGACCTTGAGGATGGTGTTCTTGGTGGAGAGGTAGACCGGATAGTTGCGCGCCAGGCCGTAGTTGAAGGTGGCGCGCGCGAAATCCCGGATCGAGTCGTCGAGATTGTACATCGCCATGGTCACGCCGGCGGACGGCGCCTGGAACACCTCGCGCTCGATCGACTTGCCGTCCTCGCCCACGAACTTCAGCGTGATGGTGCCCTTGCCGGGGAACCTGAAGTCGGTGGCGCGATATTGATCGGCGTAGGCGTGGCGGCCGATGATGATGGGCCGGGTCCAGCCGGGCACCAGGCGCGGCACGTTCTTGCAGATGATGGGCTCGCGGAAGATGACGCCGCCCAGGATGTTGCGGATGGTGCCGTTGGGGCTCCGCCACATCTCCTTGAGGCCGAACTCCTTCACGCGGCCCTCGTCCGGTGTGATGGTGGCGCACTTGACGGCGACGCCGTGCCGCTTGGTGGCGTTGGCGGCGTCGACGGTGATCTGGTCGTTGGTGGCGTCGCGGCTCTCGATGCCGAGGTCGTAGTATTCGAGCTTTAGGTCGAGGTACGGGTGGATCAGCTTGTCCTTGATGAGCTGCCAGATGATGCGCGTCATCTCATCGCCGTCCATCTCCACGACGGTGCCGGCGACCTTGATCCTCTCCATCGTCACATTCCTCGTCTTGAGCCCGCGTGGGCTATAGCATTGGTGCACCGCAACGCAAAGACTCGCTCTGGTCGCATGGGGCCGAGCTGTAGGTTGGGTCAAGCGAAGCGCAGACCCAACGCGGCATGGCAAGGAACCCTTGATTGTGTTGGGTCTTCGCTGGCGCTCGACCCAACCTACGCGCCCTGCGGCCGCCAGGCCGGGTGACGCCTTGAATTGCAACACGATTGTGTTACATTGACGCCATGGCAAAGGAAGCCTTTATCAACGCCCGCGTGGATCGGCAGCTCAAGGCGCGCGCCGAGAAGGTTCTCGCCCAGGTCGGCATCAGCACGACCGATGCCGTGACCATGCTGTTGCACCAGATCGTGCTGCGCCAGGGCCTGCCCTTCGAGGTGCGCATCCCCAACCGCGAGACAACCTCGGCAATGGAGGAGCTCGATGCTGGGAGGGGCGAGGTTTCCACAGCTTCGACGGGCGACGTCTTTGACAAGGCAGTGAGGAGACGCAACCAACGCCGGGTATGAAAGCCCTTCGGCTTGCCACGGCGTTCAGGAAGGACCTCAAGCGCATCGAGCGGCGCGGCTATGATCGGGCGCTTCTCGAAGCGGTGGTGGATGCACTGCGCCGTGGCGAAGAGCTGCCGAAGGTCCGGCGCGATCATGCTTTGAAGGGCGAATGGAAGGGCTGGCGCGAGTGCCATGTCCAGCCCGACTGGGCTGCTGATCTACAAAGCCACCGAGATGGAGGTGCTGCTTGCCCGTACGGGCACCCACGCCGATCTGTTTGGCAACTGATGAGCAAGGTCCTTGCTTCAAGCGCACGATCTCGCGTCTTCACGGGCCCCGGACACGCGACCGAGCCTTGGCCAACTCCCGCAACCCGATCTAGGATGCGGCGAGACCCAAAACCCTTCATCTCGGGGAAGCGCCCATGTCTAACGCAGAGCTCACGCACTTCATCGGCGGCAAGCATGTGAAAGGCACCTCGGGCCGCTTCGGCGATGTGTTCCAGCCCATGGACGGCAGCTTTCGCGCCCGCGTGCCGCTGGCCTCCAGGGCCGAGGTGGCCGCGGCGGTGGAGAACGCCAGGGCTGCGCAACC
>JBAPMW010000347.1:0-2945 GCA_049278815.1 Hyphomicrobiaceae bacterium | reverse complement strand
GCGCGATGGCGGCCACGCGGTCGGCGGCGGCGAGCAGGCGGGCGAGGTCCACGCCGGTGCTCACGCCCATGTGCTCGAAGGCGAACACCAGGTCCTCGCTCGCGGTATTGCCTGCGGCACCGGGCGCGAACGGGCAGCCGCCGAGCCCGCCGGCGGCGCCGTCGACGATGCGCACGCCCTGGCGCCAGGCCTCCAGCGCGTTGGCGACGCCGAGGCCGTAGGTGTCGTGGCCGTGGAAGGCGAAGCGCACGTGCTCGCCGGCATAGCTTGCCAGCAGGTGGGCAAAGAGCGAGCCGACGTGGTTGGTGGCGGCACGGCCGGTGGTGTCGCAGATGGCGATCTCAACATCCGGCGCAGCAGCGATGACGCGCTCCACGCAGCGCACGACGGCCGCCTCCGGCACGCGCCCCTCCCAGGGGCAGTCGAAGCAGGTGGAGAGGCCGAGCCGCAGCCGCGGCCTCGCTGCAGCCTGGGCACCGCCGAGGCCGGCCCAGGCGGCGGCGAAACCGCTGAGGCTCTCCTCCACGCTGCGGTTGACGTTGGAGCGGTTGTGGCTCTCCGTCACCGAGATCACCCAGTTCACCTCCCTGACGCCGGCCTCGATCGCCAGGCTGAGGCCGCGCGCGTTGGGCACCAGCGCCATGACGCGCGTGCCGGCCGGCAGCCGCACGCGCTTCAATATCTCCGGGGTGTCGGCCATCTGCGGCAGCGCCTTGGGGCTCACGAACGAGCCGATTTCGAGGCGCGGCACGCCGGTGGCGGCAAGCTCCTCGATCAGGGCCATCTTGGTCTCGGTTGGGATGAAGGGCCGCACGGCCTGGAAGCCGTCGCGCGGCGCCACCTCTACGATATCGATGCCGGCCATCTCTCGTGTCCCATCCGCTGGCGCCGGCGCCCAGCGCCTTACGACCAAAGGTAGCCCAATTTTGCCCCGCTGCTGCCGCAAATTGCGCAGACTCCATTGGACAAACTGAAAAACGACGAGTGGACGGGGGGCGAGGGCGCACAATGAGAGGTCGGCCAGCACGAGGCGCAGGACTTCCCGCGGCGATCATCACCGTGGTCATCGGCACGGCCGTGCTGATGGTGTCGGCGGATCGCCTCGGACTGAATCAGCCTGCGCAGGCGCAAACCGAGGCGGAACAGAAGAAGAAGGAGCGGCATAAGACCGCCCCCGTAAGGCCGCCGTCACCGCCCAAGGCCACACCGCCATCGTCGCCAGAAAAGCGTTTACAGAGGCAGCTGCCGCCGTCCGAGAAACCTGCGCTAAAGAAGCAGCTGTCCCCGCCCGACAAGCCCACCTTCCAGAGGAAGCAGCTGCCGCCGCCCGAGAAGCCTGCGTTCCGAAAGCAGCTGTCTCCACCCGACAGGCCTGCCTTCCAGAAGCAGCTGCCGTCGTCCGAGAAACCGGCGTTGCAGAAGAGGCTGTCTCCACCCGACAAGCCCGCCTTCCAGAGGAAGCAGCTACCGCCGCCCGAGAAACCTGCGCTAAAGAAGCAGCTGTCTCCGCCCGACAAACCTGCCTTCCAGAAGAAGCCACCGACCGGTCCCGCCACGGTCGCGCCGGTGCCGCCGCCCGGTCCGCCCGGCCCCAAGGGCGCCACCCTCAAGCGCCTCGATGACGTGAAGAAATTCCGGCTGGAACGCGTCGAGGAGGGCGGCAAGCGCAAGGTGATCGAGGAGCCGGGGCGCTTCATAGTCAAGGAGCACGGCCGCACCGTCGTCCGCCACGACTAGACCGCGCGCTTCCTGCGCCGGCCCGGCGCGAAGCTGGAGCGCCGCCCCGACGGCACAGCCGAGACGTTCTACGTGCGGCCCGACGGCGTGCGCATCGTCACGGTGGTCGATGGCAAAGGGCGGCTGCTGCGCCGCTACCGCCGTGACCGTGACGGGCGCGAGCGCAACATCATCGACAACCGCGCCTTCTATCGCAGGCTCGCTGTGGGCGTGGGTGTCGGCATCGGGCTCGGGATCATTGCCCTCAACCTGCCTCCCCCGCGCGTGACCATCCCGCGCGATCGCTACATCGTCGACTACGAAGACGCCTCGGACGACGACCTTTACGAGGCGCTGGATGCGCCGCTCATCGAGGATCTCGACCGCGCCTACTCGCTGGCGGAGATCCGCGACAACTACGAGCTGCGCGCCCATGTACGCTCGATCGACATCAACACCATCAATTTCGAGTTCGGCGCCTGGGAGGTGCCGCCGGATCAGTATGACAAGCTCGAGCGCATAGCGCGCGCCATCCTCAGGCTCCTGGAGCGTAACCCTGAGGCCGTCGTCATGATCGCGGGCCACACCGATGCGGTCGGCTCGGACGATGACAACGCGAGTCTTTCGGACCGGCGCGCGGCCGCGGTCGCCGAGGTGCTGACGGAGGAGTTCGACGTGCCCGCGGAGAATCTGGTCACGCAAGGCTACGGCGAGCAGTATCTCAAAGTCGACACACAGGGGCCCGAGCCGCGCAACAGGCGCGTGAGCATCCTCAACCTCACGAGGCTGATGGCCGAGCGCTGATGGGCGCGAGGCATGCCGCGCAGCGCTGGCCTGTGCGGCTGTCGGGCGTATTCCGGGGCTGAAAATGCGGGGCGGCATATGCGGAGCGGCAACGGCGATGGGTCGAGCCGACGCGGCGGTTGGGTCGCGTGGCTCCCCTGGGGGCTGACGGTGGCGAGCGGCGTCATCGCCGGCGCCATCTTTCTCGCCATGCCGGAGATCGATCTGGCCGCGGCACGGCTCTTCCATGCGCCGGAGACCGGCTTCGTGGGACAGCGGCTCGCCTGGGTGGGCGCGCTGCGGTGGGCGTTCATCGTGCTCTTCTATGGCACCGTCGGCCTCTGCCTCGCCGGCCTCGCCCTGATCTGGCGCGGCCGGCCGCAATGGCTGAGCCTCGGCAAGACCCACTGGCTGTTCCTGGCCGCGTGCCTCGCCGCCGGTCCGGG
>JBAPMW010000346.1:0-9347 GCA_049278815.1 Hyphomicrobiaceae bacterium | reverse complement strand
CACCCAACCTGGCTGAAGTTGAAAAACCACCGGCGGGTTCCCGTTTGCCTCCAACGTCCGACGCACGATCTCAAAGCCTTGCCCAAACCGTTCTACGAATCCATAGCCCTTGAGCGCTTCGGCAAGTGTTGGGTTCCGGTAATCGGTGTATCCAGGCTGACCAAAGATATCCGGCGTTACAGCCCCGAATGGTCCGCCGGGATTCAGGAATTCAACTCTATCCGCGTACCATGTAACACGTACTGGGGAGTTGGTGGCTTCGTAGCTTCTGTGCATGACCGCATTTCGCACCAACTGTTGGAGCGCAGCGAGCGGATAGCCAAGCTGTCTCGTATGAACGTCGCGACCCATCTCAATCGGGGCAGGTATGGCCGCATCCATCAGCTCGTCTATCCGACGCAGTTGGTCAGGAATCGTGCCAGTTAGCGTGCGCTCATCGGCCGTTGGATCAGTGAGAGTCGTTCCATCGATCCGGCGCCAAGTGATCATCGCGGCAGGGAACCAATCTTGAGGCGACTTCCCAAGCATCAAAATCGCAGTCGTCGTTGGCACATTGCTCTCATTGATCAGACGGAGCGCTCGTAGCTGCTGTTCTACGGTTCTTGTATTCTGTGCGATTGTGTCTGTTGACACGAGAGCGGGAGCATATTCCAAAGTGAACCGGGTCAGGTCCAGATCGGCAAGCTGCGAGCCCATCACGGGTTGAGCGTCGAAGGGAAGATTCCCCCAGCGCCGCTTCTCGACGAGTCGGCGCTCTTCCTCTGGCGTGGCGATGGCTCTGCGCGACCAACCCGTATCCATGTCCGGTCCCTGTATCGAACCGGGGGATTGTCGGATGGCTGCACAATAACAACCGCGAGTGTGCACTCACCGATTTCCCACTTCCTAACTTCCATAACGGGGAACGGAGTTACCGCTCCGTCATCCCGCATTCCTCCTAGAGTTCTAAGCAACTCGTCGGTTACAGGCAGTTGGGAGCACGAGCCATCATCTTCCACGCCGACAAACACCACGCCGGGTTGACGGTGGCCGGGTAGATCATTGGCAAAGGCGCAGATAGCCTCTCGAATTCTGTCGTCATCCCGCAGCATTGCGCTTACGTTCGACTCGATCAACTTCGCCTCCTTGTAGAAGTTGAGTTAAGTCCTCGTTCGAGAGCGGCATTGTCGCCTCGCTTCGATCAGTCCCCAGAGTCGCCTGACAATCATATCATGCATTTCCTCGCGGGCGCGCGTGCGCATGCCCGCGCTCAAGTCCGCCACCCCGAATGGATCGCCGCAATCCCGCCGGTGAGGTTGCGGAACGAGACACGGGAGAAGCCGGCAGCGCGGATCATCTCGGCGAAGCGGGCCTGCTTGGGGAACTTGCGGATGCTCTCGACCAGGTAGCGGTAGGGCTCGGCGTCGCCGGCGGCGAGGGTGGCGAGACGGGGGATGATCTCGAAGGAGTGGAGCTCGTAGAGGCGGTCCAGGAGCGGCACCTCGCAGGCGGAGAATTCAAGGGCGAGGAAGCGGCCGCCGGTTTTCAGCACGCGCCAGGCCTCGGCGAGCGCCTTGTCGATATGGGTGACGTTGCGGATGCCGAAGGCGATGGTATAGGCGTCGAAGGTCTTATCGGGGAACGGCAGCGTCTCGGCGTTGCCGATGACAAAGGTGACGCGGTCGCTCAAGCCGGCGTCGGCCACGCGCTTAGCGCCCACCTCCACCATCTCCGGGTTGATGTCGAGGAGCGTCACGCTGGAGCCCGCCCCGCCGGCGCGCAGGGCCTTGAGGGTAATGTCGCCGGTGCCGCCGGCCACGTCGAGGAGATGGAAGGGGCGGTCGGACCTGGGCGGCGCCAGGGTGCCGATCAGGTCGTCCTTCCACAGCCGGTGCAGGCCGCCCGACATCAGATCGTTCATCAGGTCGTAGCGGCCGGCAACCGTCGTGAAGACCTCGTTGACGAGGCCCTGCCGCGCCCCCTCGGGCACGACCTTGAAGCCGAAGGAGACGGTGTCGCCGCCGGACGGCGGCTCGGGTGTGTGGGCGCTGGTCATGGCCTCAGAGTAACGGGCGACGCGGCGATAGAACAAGGGCAGGGCCCGCAATGCGCATTCCTGCCCGGCGGCTCGCGAATGGCCGAGCTTCCATCATCAGGCGGCCGAGCGAATGTCGATCTTGACCTTGAGCCCGGCACGCGTCGCCAAGGTCAGCAAGGCATCGAGCGAGAACTTGTTGATCTTGCCATTCAGCAGGTCGTTGAGCCGAGGCTGGGTGATCGCGAGGCGGCGCGCGGCATTCGCCTGGGTCGTATTCCATCTGCGCACCTCGTCCTTGATCGCGATCATGACGTTCGAGCGCATCGTCATCGTTGCCGCTTCCTCGGGGCTGTCCTCAATCGCATCCCAGACGTTGGCGAAGGTCTTGCTCCTTGTCATGCCGATCCTCGCTGGATCTGCCGCAATCGTGCCGTCGCTAGCTCCAGGTCGCGACGGGCGGTTCTCTGTGTCTTCTTCTCGAACGCGTGGAGCACGTGAATGGCGTCGGCAAAAGATGTGACGTAGATCACGCGGTACGCTCCAGTGGCGTCGCGGATCCCGATCTCGCGAACCCCCGCTCCGATCGTTGGCATGGCCTTCCAATCACTGGGATCTTGGCCCTTCTGGATCTGGTAAAGCTCATGACCGGCTTCCTTGCGCGCCTCGTCGTGGAAGTCGCGTAAACGCTCGAGCGCGTCTCCGTGCAACGTCACCGGCTTGACTGCCATGAGTGAATTATATCCCTATTTATATAAGTAGCAAGCATCCCATTTCGTGGCGTCAAGCCGAGGCGGGTGGTGCGAGACCCACAGGGTCTGACACCTCGCCAAGACTTCAATCGAACGAACCGCTCATACTCCGAGATGTAGCGCAGCACCTGCTCGGAGAAGCCGTCAAGATGCAGCCAGCGGCCGAGGGGTCGGTCACCGGCTTACGCAAAGAATGCTCCAAACCTTTGCAACACCTCCGCCGGCGCCTCCTCGGCGAGGTAGTGCCCGCTGTCCACGGCGCCGCCCGTCACCTCGGCTGCGCAGTACTGCTGCCAGATCGCGAGCGGATCGTACCACTTGCCGATCTTGCCCTGCGCGCCCCAAAGCACCAGGAGCGGGCACTGGATCTTGACGCCGGCCGCGCGCGAGGCGCGATCGTGCTCCAGGTCGATCCTGGCGGCGGCGCGGTAGTCCTCGCACATGCCGCGGATCGCGTCCGGGTTGCGCGCCGCGGCGAGATAGTCGGCCAGAGCCTCGGGGTGGAACAGCTCATCGGGTTTGAATCCGCGCGTGGTGTGGGCGTTGAACCAGACGTCCGGGGCAGCGTCGATCAGCACCTCGGGGTAGGGGTGCGGTTGGGCGAGCCAGAACCAGTGATAGTAGCCGAGCGCAAAGGCCATGTCGGTGCGCTCGAAGTGCTCGATGGTGGGCACGATATCGAGCACGGCCAGCTTCTCCACGCGGGCGGGGAAGTCCAGCGCCAGCCGGTGCGCCACGCGCGCGCCGCGGTCGTGGCTGCCGATCAGGAAGCGCCGGTGCCCGAAGTGCTCCATCAGCTCGACCATGTCGCGGGCCATCGCTGTCTTCGCATAAGGCGCGTGATCGGGCGTGGCGGGCGGCTTGAAGGAGCCGCCGTAGCCGCGCAGGTCCGGGCAGACGACGGTGAAGCGCTTCGCCAGCTCCGGCGCCACGGCGTGCCACATGAGGTGGGTCTGAGGGTTACCGTGCAGCAACAGCAAAGGCGGACCTGAGCCGCCATGCCGCAACCTGATGCGTCCCTCCTTGACCGCGACCTCCTCTACGGTGAATCTTGGAAAAAGCATGCGAGTGCCTCCTGCGCTGCCCGGCCTGGGAGAGTACTCGCCATCAATCACGAGCCTCGGAGCCGCTCTTGTAAATTGCCTGGATCCTGCCCTAGGTACAGTGCAACCTGGAACACCGCTCACGTGCGCCACTCGACCATGCGTCCCTCGTCTGCGCCTCTGCATCCCACCGCCCGCGTCCACGCCCGTCCGCCTTATGCAGGGCCGGGCCAGGCCATTGGCCTGCTGGGCGGCTCGTTCGATCCGCCGCACGCCGCCCACCGGCTGATCAGCGAGGCGGCGCTCAAGCGCGCCGGGCTCGACAAGGTGTGGTGGATCGTCTCGCCGGGCAACCCGCTGAAGCGGCGCAACGCGCCGGCGCCGCTCGCCGAGCGCATGCGCCTGTGCCGGGCGGTGGCCACCAACCCGCATATCGTCGTCACGGATTTCGAGGCGGACCTGCCCTCGCCCTTCACGGCCTCGACGCTGGCGTTCCTCAAGCAGCGCAGCCCGCTCGTGCACTACGTCTGGATCATGGGCGCAGACAACCTTGCCAGTTTCCACCACTGGGCGCGTTGGCGCGAGATTTTCACCATGGTGCCGGTGCTGGTGGTGGACAGGCCCGGCTGGCGCATGAAGGCGCTGGCCTCCAAGGCGGCGCGCGCCTTCGCCAAGAGCCAGAAGCCCGAGGCGGATGCGGCGCTGGTGCCGCACATGCCGCCCCCGGCCTGGACGTTCCTGACGGGGCCCTTGTCGCACGCCTCCTCCACCGCCATCCGCAACCGGGCGAAGGCCGAGCCGCAGCCGGTGGCGAAGCGGCCGGCGCCGGAGTCGCTGCCGTGGCGCAAGGCCGCCGCGACCGATGCTGCGGAGGAGAGCAGCTGAGGCCAAGCTTCAAGCGCAGTGCGGGAGCGGCTCGATGGCCAGGGCAGCCGCCGCTTTGTCCGCATTCCAGGCGTCGTGGTTGGCCTGCAGGCTGAGCCAGAAACGCGTCGAATTGCCAAAGGCACGCGAGAGTCGCGCTGCCATATCGACGGTCACAGGCCGCGTCTCGTTGATGATGGCATAGACGGTCGGCCGCGACACCCCCAGATGTCTGGCGAATCGCGCGAGCGGGATGCCGGCCTCCTCCAGAATGCCCTTGAGGATGCGGCCCGGATGGGAAGGCCGGACAGCCGGCGTGCCGTTTACGAGGTACTCAGTCGCCATGGTAGTCCTCCAAGCTGACTCTAACGGCGTGGCCGTCCTTCCATTGAAAGGTTATGCGCCAGCTGCCCCGGACGGTGACAGCGTAGTCGTCTTTCCGATCTCCCTTGAGGGCATGGAATCCGAAGGTCAGAAGACGCATGTCCTCAGGTGAGGCGGCGGCTTCGAGAGCCGAGAGCAGATCAAGGACTCTATTGCGCCACTCGGGCTTGATGCCTTTGGGATTGCTCTTAAGCCAGTAGTCCCTGAGCGCCCGGCTCTTGAAGCTCTCGATCATGCGTCCATATGTAACTCAATACGTTTCATGTCAAGCATCGCGTTACATCCACGATGACCCGTCGCAGGGTCTTGAAAATGCCAAGGCGGAAGGGGTATCTTTTGGATAGCGAATCTCCGCGCTTCGCGGCGTTCGCACGGACGTCCTTGGAGGTTGCAAGGTCGTCGTATCGTAGACTGTGGCGTCCAGCGCAGCCAAGGATCGCCGCCCAGGATTGAATGAGAGAAGGATACCCAGCAAAAGATGGCACGCGCCCTCGAGGGTGCTCGCAAGAGCACGCCTCCGGACGAGCTTGTGTCCATGCACGGCTCGCAAGCTCTGCTCGCCCACGTCCTCAACTGGCTCGACGAGGCCAAGGCCGAGAATGTGGTGACGATCGACATCAGGGATAAGTCGTCGCTCGGCGATTACATGGTGATCGCCTCCGGCCGATCGGACCGCCACGTGGGCGCGGTCGCCGAGCAGATCCAGCGCAAGCTCAAGGAGGAGGGCTACGGCAAGGGCCGCATCGAGGGCCAGCCCCATTGCGACTGGGTGATTGTGGACATCGGCGACATCATCGTCCACGTGTTCCGCCCTGAGGTGCGCGAGTTCTATAACCTCGAGAAGATGTGGTCGGGAGAGCGGCCGGGCGATCCGACGACGCATTGACGACGTAGGGTGCAATGGTGCGTCAGCGCCATTGCACCGCTGGCGGTGCGTAGAGGCAGCTCGGTGCAAAGCCGCTGCGCCGCATTGCACCCTACGGCTATTCCGCCAACCCACGCTTCTCCAGCAGCGCCTTGACCTTCGGCAGGCGGCCACGGAACGCCTTGTAGAGCTTGGCGGGGTCGCGCTTGCCGCCGGCTGAGTAGATATTGTCGTGGAGCTTCCGGGCGAGCTTCGGATCGAAGATGTCGCCGACCTCCTCGAAGGCGCTGAAGGCGTCGGCGTCCATCACCTCCGACCACATGTAGCTGTAGTAGCCCGAGGCATAACCGCCGATGATGTGCTGGAAGTGGGGGATGCGGTGGCGCATGCCGATCTCGGCCGGCGCGCCGAGCCGCTCCAGCGTCTCCGTCTCGAAGGCGTCGACATCGACGCGGTCCGGGTCCTCCTGCGCGTGCAGGTCGAGGTCCACGAGGGCCGCGGCGGTGTATTCCACGGTCGCAAAGCCCTGGTTGAAGTTGCGCGCCGCCTTGATCTTCTTGAGGAGCGACTCAGGCAAGGGCTTCCCGGTCTTGTAGTGCCGGGCGAACTTTTTCAGCACTTGCGGGTGCATGAACCAGTGCTCGTAGAGCTGCGAGGGCAGCTCCACGAAGTCGCGCTCCACGCTGGTGCCCGACACTAAGGGGTAGGTCACGTTCGTCAGCAGCTCGTGCAGGGCGTGGCCGAACTCGTGGAACAGCGTGCGGGCGTCGTCGATGCTCAGAAGCGTCGGCTCGCCGGGGGCGCCCTTGGCGAAATTCATGACGTTGACGACGATCGGGCGCACCTCTTGCCGGTCCAGCTTGTGCGCCCTGCGCCAAGCCGACTTCCAGGCGCCCGACCGCTTCGATGGTCGCGCAAAGTAATCGCCCAGGAAAAGGCCTAGGTGGCGGCCGTCCTTGCCCACCGCCTCCCAGCAGCGCACCTCCGGGTGATAGACGGGCAGGTCGGTGCGCTCCTTGAAGCTCACGCCGAACAGCTTGTTGGCGCAGTCGAAGGCCGCAGCGATGACGTTCTCGAGCTGCAAGTAGGGCTTCACCTCGGCCTCGTCGACGTCGAACCTGGCTTTGCGCACCTTCTCGGCGTAGTAGCGCCAGTCCCAGCCGGCCACCTCGAAGTTGCCGCCCTCGGCCAGCACCGCCTTGCCGAGATCGGCACGCTCCTCGGCCGCGCGGGCCTTCGCGGGCTTCCAGACGTCCATCAGCAGCTTGCGCACAGCCGCCGGCGTTTTGGCCATGGCGAGCTCCAGCGCGGCTTCGGCGAAGCTGTTATAGCCCAGCATACGGGCGCGTTCGGTCCTCAGCGCCAGGATCTCGGCCACAATCTTGCGGTTGTCGGTCTTGCCGCCGCTGGCGCCGCGCTGACGCCACGCCTTGTAGGCCTGCTCGCGCAGATCGCGGCGGGCCGAGAATTTCAGGAACGGCTCGATCGAGGAGCGCGCCAGGCTGATGGCGTATTTGCCCTTATGCCCCAGCTCGGCCGCCGTCCGCGCCGCGGCGGCGCGCAGCGCCTCCGGCAGCCCGGCCAGCTCGTCCTCGGAGTTGAGGACCAGGAGATAGGCCTGCTCGTCGGCCAGCACGTTCTGGCTGCACCTGGTGGCGAGCGTGGCCAGCCGCTCGCCGATGGCTGCCATGCGCCCCCGCGCCCTGGGGCTGAGCGCGGCGCCGGCGCGCACGAAGCTGCGGTGGTAGCGCTCCAGCACCCGGGCCTGCTCCTCGCTGAGGCCCAGCTTGTCCTTGCCCCGCATCAGCGCATCGACGTGCTTGAACAGCCTGCCATCCTGGTAGATGCGGGAGTGGTGCTTGGCAAAGCGCGGCGCGATCCTGCGCTCGATGGCCTGGATCGCGTCGTTGGTGTCCGCGCTGGCCAGAGCGTAGAACACGCTCGACACCCGATCGAGCGGGCGCCCGGCCCGCTCCATGGCCTCGATGGTGTTCTCGAAGCTGGGCTTGGCGCGGGTGCCGGCGATCGCCTCGACCTCCTTGATGTGATCGGCGAAGCCGCGGCTGAAGGCGGGCAGAAAATGCTCAACCGCGATGCGGTCGAATGGCGGCATCTCGAACGGCGTCCCCCAGGGCGCCAGCAGCGGGTTCGACGACGGCGCAGGTGGCGTTTCGTCCGCTGCGCCTCTGCGGGCATCCTGCGCGCCCGCCTTCTTCGCCATCGTTGCCTTCCTCGCTACGGTTGCCTTGATCTTGGCTTTCGCACGCAGGCTCGCCATGCATTCGTGCCCGCAACCCCTTGACGCAAGACCTATGTCTCTCGTCGGCGGTCCTGTCGAGCCATAGCGCGGCATGGTGAACAAACGCCTACTGCGGCCTGCGGCACACGGCGAGGCATGCGGGTGGCAGATCGAGGAGCGGCAAGGTGCCCCTGCCGGAGCCGCCACGCTGGAGGATGCCGGTCAGTGGGGCATCGCCTCCGCGGGATGCAGGCCCGCGGGCTGGCCGGGGCTAGTCGGGGTCCGAGGTCTTCTTCTTCCTCTTCGGGCGCACCTTGGTCTTCTTCTTCGGGGGCGGGGAATCGTCGGAAACGCTGTCCGAGCTGCCGCTCTTGGCCGCCTGGAGCTGCTTGGTCAGCTGGCCGACCACCTTCCACGCCGCGTTCTTGGAGGCCTTTTCCTTGGCCAGCTGCTCGCGCACCGCCGCCACGGCGCTCTCGGCGTCGGAGGCGCGCTTCTTTGCTTCACCGAGGGCGCGCTGCATGTCGGCCGCCCCCTTCAGGATGCCGGGAGGGGGGCCGCCTGCCGGGACTGGCGCGGGGACCGCCAGCTTGCGGTCGAGCTCGGCGCGCACCTCCTTGGCGGCACGCTCGGCCGCCTCGCGGGCCGCCTGCTCCTCCTCGGCGCGATTGAGAGCGAAATCCTTGGCCATCTCGGCGGCGACCTTGTCGCTCCGCGCCTTTTCCAGCTCGGCGCGCGCGTCCTTGGCGGCGCTCTCGGCCGCCTCCCGCGCACGCCGCTCCTCGTCCACGCGCTTCACGACGTCGGCGTTGCCCGAAGCCGCGGCAGCCTTGGTCGCCTGCACCTTCTCCAACTCGGCACGTGCCTCCTTGGCGGCGCGCTCGGCCGTCTCGCGGGCGCGCCGCTCCTCGTCCACACGCTTCAGGAGATCGGCGTTGCCCGAAGCCGCGGACGCCTTGGTTGCGCGCTCCTTCTCCAGCTCGGCACGTGCCTCCCGGGCGGCGCGCTCGGCCGCCTCGCGGGCGCGCCGGTCCTCGTCCACGCGCTTCAGGAGGTCGGCAGCGCCCGAAGCCGCGGACGCCTTGGTCGCCTGCACCTTCTCCAGCTCGGCGCGCGCTGCCTGTGCGGCGCGCTCAGCGGCCTCTCTGGCCTGTGCCTCCTCGGCGGCGCGCTGTTGGGCCTGCTC
>JBAPMW010000345.1:0-2986 GCA_049278815.1 Hyphomicrobiaceae bacterium | reverse complement strand
GGCCGGGACCCATGCACCTGCGCGCCTGCTCTCGGTTCGGACGGTACGCACGACGGCTCCGCGGCTGCCGGGTGGCGCGAAGACGACAGGTGGAAGCTGCCTCGAGGTGCATGGGTCCCGGCCTGGTCCCGCGAGCGCCCTGACGGGCGCCCGCGGCGCCGGGAGGACGTTGGTGGGTGGGACACGCGACGCGCACACCGCGCCGAACTGGTACCGCACTCACGTCCACGTCCTGGTGCGATCCACATCGACTGGCATGCAACGGGATATAATTCGTCCCTGGAACTGAATTGCAGTGCTATCCACTTTGTCGCAACAGCCGTTTCGCAATCTCCATCCGACAGATGACTCCGAACGGGCCGCCTCGCGCGAGTTGAATGTTGTCGACAACCGCAGCGAGCCGCTGGCTTTGCCTCGGGGCGTGTCTAGGATCGCTCACGTTGAAGAGTCAGTCAACATACGAAGTGTCAACTGATGGGTCGTCCATGGACAGGTTGGCGATGCTGCTCCTGACGCACATGCTGAAGGCGTTCGTCCGCGTGGGCACGCTCACCGTGATCGATGCCGACGGTCGGCGCCATGTCTTCGCGGGCGCCCCGGGGCCCACGGTCACCATGCGGCTCACCGACCGCGCGCTCTACCGCAAGCTGGCTTTCAACCCGGAGCTCCACGCCGGCGAAGCCTACATGGACGGGTGTCTGACCTTCGAGGAAGGCTCCACCCTGCGCGACTTTCTCACCCTGTTCTCGGTCAATCGGCTCTCGCTCGGGTCCTACCCGCTGCAGCGGGCGTTCCGGCGGGTGTCGCGCGCGTTCCGGCGCTTCCAGCAGGCAAACCCGGTGGGCAGGGCGCGCCGAAACGTGGCCCATCACTACGATCTCGGCAACGACCTCTACAGGCTCTTCCTGGACAAGGGCCTGCAGTATTCCTGCGCCTACTTCCTCCACGAGAACGAAACATTGGAAGAGGCCCAGCGGAACAAGCTTCGCCTGATCGCCGCCAAGCTCAATCTGAAGCCGGGTTTGAGAGTTCTGGACATCGGCAGCGGATGGGGCGAGCTCGCGCTCTATCTCGCCTCTCTCGAGGAGGTCGACGTCACCGGCGTCACCTTGTCTGAGGAGCAGCATGCCCTCGCGAGCCAGAGGGCGCAGCAGCTCGGCCTGTCAAACCGGGTGCGCTTCCACTTGTGCGACTACCGCGAGGTCACGGGCCGCTTCGACCGTATCGTCTCCGTCGGCATGTTCGAGCACGTGGGCGTGCAGCACTACCCGGAGTTCTTCGCCAAGACCAACGCGCTTCTGGGCGATGACGGCGTCATGCTCCTGCATTCCATCGGTCACATGAGCCCGCCCGGGACAGCCAGTCCCTGGCTCAGGAAGTACATCTTCCCCGGTGCCTACTCCCCCGCCTTGTCGGAGGTCTTCGCCGCGGTCGAGCAGGCGAGCCTGTGGGTGACCGATGTGGAGTTTCTACGCCTGCACTACGCCCGGACGCTCCAGCACTGGTCCCGGCGCTTCGAGGCAAACCGGGCTGAGATCGCCGCGATGTACGACGAGCGGTTCTGCCGCATGTGGGAATTCTATCTCCTCAGCGCGGAGATGATGTTCTCGACGGGCAGCCAGCTGGTCTTCCAGATGCAGCTTGCGCGCAAGCGCGATGCGGTGCCGGTCGTACGCGACTACATTACAGATCTACAGCGCCGGTACCGCGAGAACGAGTCGGCTCTCCTGCGCGTCTAAGCAAAATGCGCTTCGCTGCCCAACGCTTGAGCTGCGTCTCGCAGCAGGTTGCGCCGACGCCTGCTATTGAGCGAGGTGCGTGCCACAACGTCCCCTCCCCCCTTGTGGGGGAGGGACAGGGTGGGGGGGATTGCAGAACCTCGGAGGGAGGGAGTCCCCCCACCCCTAACCCCTCCCCACAAGGGGGAGGGGGATCCGGTTGGCGCGTGCCTTCGGGAGCTAACGGTCCGTCCGTTGGCATCGTGAAGAAAATCTGCTTAGGGCTTGGACCGTGGCGCGCTTCAGGTGGGGCAAGGCGTCGCAGGGTCCGGGATTGACCTCAGCGCGGGGGCAATTCTCGCATTTGAGGACACGCGCTGGCCTGCCGTCCGCTGCCTCACCCGACCGCCAGCGCGCGCAGGCCTTCCCGATACGTCGGGTACAGCAGCTCCACCCCCAGTTGGCGCCGGATGCGCTCGTTCCTGACACGTTTGCACTCGCTCCAGAAGCTCGCCGCCATGCCTTCGAGCCCGGCGGCGTCGAAGGCCACGGTCGGCGGCACCGGCAAGCCCATCAGCTCGGCCGCATAGGCCACCACGTCCTCGGGCGGGGCCGGCTCGTCGTCGCTGACGTTGAAGACCTGAAGGCCCGTATCCTTGTCGATGGCGGCAGCCAGCACGCGGGCAATGTCGTCCACGTGGATGCGGTTGAACATCTGCCCCGGCTTGACGATGCGGCGAGCGGTGCCGGCGCGAAGGCTGGCGAGCATGTTGCGGCCGGGGCCGTAGATACCGGCGAGCCGGAACACCTCCACCCGGCGGCCGGCGCGGGCGCCGAAATCGAGCCACGCCCGCTCGGCCTCGGCACGGCGCAGGCTGCGCTCGGTGCGCGGCCGCACGGGGCTCTCCTCGTCCACCCAGGCGCCACTGGCGTCGCCGTAGACGCCAACGGTGGATAGATAGCCGATCCAGGCGAGGTCCTTGAGTGCGGCGATGTCGGCGGCGAAGTTGCGCAGCACCGCGTCGCCCTCAAGATCGGGCGGGATGCTGACGATGAGGTGCGTGGTGCCGGCGAGCAGGCCGCGCACCGCGGCCGAGGCACCGTCGCCCCTGTAGGCGGCCAGCGCCGCGCCGGCCTCCTGCGGCGCCTGCGGGTTGGTGCGCGTGCCGGCGAGCGCGCCGAGGCGCGGGCTCAGCTTGCGCGCCAGCGCCTCGGCCGAATAGCCGTATCCGAAGCAGAAGAGCCGCATCAGCCCGCCTCCCAGGGAG
>JBAPMW010000344.1:0-9329 GCA_049278815.1 Hyphomicrobiaceae bacterium | reverse complement strand
GATGGATCAATCTGGTATTATTCTAATTTCAGTGTATGCCGACGGCGACGGACAGTTGGAGAAGGCGAAAGTCGCCATGAAGGGCAACAAAGAGGTCATCGACATACTGAACGAGGCGCTGAAACACGAGCTGGGCGCCAACAACCAGTACTGGCTGCACTACCGCATGCTCGACAACTGGGGCTACACGCGGCTCGCCAGGAAGGAGCGCAAGGAATCCATCGAGGAGATGGAGCACGCCGACAAGGTGGTGGATCGCATCCTGTTCCTTGAGGGCATGCCGAACCTGCAGGTCGTGGCGCCGCTCCTGATCGGCCAGCACATCAAGGAGGTGCTGGAGTGCGACCTCAAGGCGGAATTTTCCGCCCGCGACCTCTACGTGCGCGCCCGCGAGCTGTGCCGCGCGAAGGAGGACTTGGTCACCATGCACCTGTTCGAGGAGCTGTTGCGGGACGAGGAGGGCCATATCGACTTCCTCGAGACCCAGCTCGACCTGCTCGACAAGATCGGGGTGCAGAGCTACGGCCAGCTGCAGGCGGATCCGGCCGATAAGGCGGAAGGTGAGTGAAAGCGTGAAGTCGTGAAGTCGTGAAGTCGCGAGATCCTTGGCATCCGACTTCACGATCTCACGATCTCACGACTTCACGATCTAATCTTCGCACCACATCCGCATCAGGTTGGCCGCGCACCTGGCCAGCAGGTCCGCCTCCGCCGTCTTGCCCTCGCGGTCGAACAGGCGGCGGCGGGCCGTCTCCAGGTCGAACAGCAGCTCGCGCTGGGCCGCATCGCGCAGATGGCTGCGGATCCAGCCGGCGGCGGTGAGCCGCTCGCCGCTCCTGACCGGCGCCACCCGGTGGAGCGTGGTAGCGGGATAGGTGACGACGCTGCCGGGCGCCAGCTTGAAAGCCTCCTCGCCGGACGGCGTGTCGATCACAAGCTCGCCCCCTTCGCAGGACTGCGGGTCCGACAGGAAGAGGGTGAACGACACGTCGGTGCGCACGCCGGCGATCAAGGCGTTGTCGACGTGAGTGCCGTAGGCATGGCCCGGCCGATAGCGGGCGAACAGCGGGCCGAGGATGGTCTTCGGCCGCGTGGCAAGCGCCAGCACGGGGTGTGCCATGAGACGCTGCTGCACGAGCGCGCGCATCGCCTCCGTCTCGGGGCTGTCGGATGCCTGCAGGTTCGCCTTCACGCGGCTTGCGGCCCAGCCTGCGGTGGACTCGCCGGGGGCGAAGGTGGCCGCGACGAGACCGTTGCGGAGCGCGGCGACATCGGCCGCAGAGAGGACGTCGGGAACGGCGAGGATCATGGCTCAGGGTGGGCTCAAGGTGGGGCTTGGGCGGGTTCGGACATGGACAGGGTCAGGCCCTTTCGCTGATGCTTGTAGAATACACTCAAGGGGTCTGTGAAAGGGGTCCGACCCCGTTCGCCCCTGGGACATATTCAGGAATGCGGGAGTATACTTCAACGGCGGGCCACGCCGGGGAGTAGAGGATGGCCAAGCTTGCACGCAAGCTCTGGGTTGGGATCGGCGTCGCGACGCTGGCCGGCGCCGCGGCCCTGCCGGAGCGCATCGCCAGCGCCCAGGCTCCCGATCGGGACACGGGACACAAGTCGCACGGCGCTCCGGCTGCGGCCGGCAAGGGCACCGCCGAGCCCAAGCGCGGAGAGGGCGGCGAGGCCTATCTCACCGACGGCGGCCCCAAGGACACCCGTGTCCGCTTCTATCGCGACATCGAGCTGCTGCGCGGCCATCTGCTGGTCGGCCGGCAGCTGATCGACCTTGGCCTGTGGGACGAGGCGCTGCCGCACTTCCTGCACCCCGGCGAGGAGCTGTACGGCCTGATGGAGAAATACATCAAGCTGCACAACATGCAGCCGTTCGGGCTGGAATTGCAGGCCCTGGCCCAGACCGTGAAGGCCAAGCGCAAGGGCGCCTACGCGCAGGCCCTGAAGCCGGTGCACCAGCGGCTGGAGGCGGCCCTCGCGGTGGCCAGGAGGTTCATGCGGCCCGCGCAGAAATTCGCCATCCAGTCGGCGGTCGAGGTGCTGCGCACGGCGCAGTCCGAGTACGAGGCCTCCATGGAGAACGGCGTGTTCGTCAAGCCGGTGGAGTATCAGGACAGCCGCGGCTTCGTCTGGCGCGCCGAGGAGGTGATCGAGGCCGCGGCATCGACCGGGCCGCACCCCATCGCGGCCGAGCCGATGGCCAAGGTGCGGGCTGCATTCGCCAAGCTGAAGACGGCGTGGCCCGCGCCGCTGCCGCCGGCCAGGCCCGTCCTCGATGCCAGCCAGATCTCGGCGCTGATCTCCGAGGTCGAGCTGTACACGTCGGTTGCCACGCGATGAGCGACAGGCCGGCAGCGTCGAGACTGCGCCCGCGCGGTCGCGCGGCCGTCACCGGGGGGATCGCCGCCGGCCTTGTGGCACTCGCCGGCCTCGCGCTCTGGTCGTCGACGGATCGCCTGCGCGGCGCCGAGCCGGCCGACCCGCTTGCGGCGCTGAAGGCGAAATTCCAGCGCCCGCGGCTCGTGCCCCATCCTGCCGACAATCCCCCCACGCCCGCCGGCATCGCGCTGGGCAAGCGCCTGTTCGAGGATAAGCGGCTGTCCGTGACCGGCACCGTCGCCTGCGCCTCCTGCCACGATCCGCGTCTCTCCTTCGGCGACGGCGAGACGACAGGGAAGGGTGTGACCGGCAGGCCGCTTGCGCGCCACACGCCGTCGCTGTGGAACGTGGCGTTCAGCCCGGTCCTGTTCTGGGACGGCCGTGCGGCGAGCCTGGAGGACCAGGTGCACTTTCCGGTCGAGCATGCCGATGAGATGGGCAGCTCCCTGGCGGCTGCCGCCCGGCGTCTGGCCGCCGAGGCGAGCTACGTGCGCGCCTTCGCGGAGGCCTTTCCGCTGAGGGCGGAAGTGGCGCCGGGGAACATCGCCAAGGCGCTCGCCGCCTACGAGCGCACGCTCGTCTCGCCGCCGACGCGGTTCGACCGGTGGGTGGCGGGCAAGGCCGATGCCTTGACGCCGGCGGAGCTGCGCGGGTTCAGGCTGTTCGCCGGCAAGGCGCGCTGCATCGCCTGCCACACGGGCTTCGCTTTCACGGACCACAACTTCTACGACATCGGCCTTCCCGGCGACGACATGGGGCGCGGCAAGGCGATCGGCCTCTCCGCCGCCGACCACGCCTTCAAGACGCCGACGCTGCGCGAGCTCGTCTGGACGGCGCCCTATATGCACAACGGCGCGCTGGCGACCCTGGAGGACGTCGTGCGCTTCTACGAGGGCGGCGGCGTGGACCGGCGGACGCGCAGCAAGGATCTGCCGCTGCAACTCAAGCTGACGGATGCGGAGCGCACGGACCTCGTGGCGTTCCTCCAGTCCCTCTCCAGCGAGACGCCGCCGCTGCCTTCTACCGAGGCTTGGGTCGGCAGCGGTCAGCCGGCGCCCCCGTCGCCGCCCGCCGATGCCTCGGTGGTGAGCCAGCTCGGCAAGGCCTTCACGCCCGCCCATGTGCGCCTCAAGGCCGGGCAGGCGCTCACCGTGCTCAACGACGACACGCGCACCCACAACGTGCGCATCTTCCACCCCAAGCTCGACTTCAACTCCGGCGCCCAGGAGCCCAAGGAGAGCGTGACCGTCGTGTTTCCGGAGGCGGGCACCTACCAGGCGTTCTGCGGCATCCATCCGTCGATGCGGCTGACGGTGGAGGTGCAGTAGGTCCCGAACGGAGCGGCGTAGGTTGGGTTAGCGCGGAGCGCGTAACCCAACTTGTCACCGACGCGAATGTTGGGTTACGGCCCTTCGGGCCTAACCCAACCTACCGCACCGAGCGCAGCTGCAACGCGGCCACGCCCGCGGCGATGTTGAGGCCCTGCTGCGACTGCACGCTCAAGGGCTGCAGCACGATCGACTTGGAGGAGCCGCCGATCAGCGCGTTGGCGCCCACGCCGACGCCGACGGTGGCCTCGGCGCTGACGCCGCCGTAGGAGCCGACCAGCGAGCGCGGCGGCAGATGGGCCGTCGGCGCCAGCACCGCCCAGGCGATCTGCGCCTTCTGGGTGGAACCGATGTCGAGGCCGAATTTCTGGATGGTGCCGGTGTAGAACTCGTCGCGGCCGCTGCGGTTGAAGCGGCAGCGCAGCTCACGCGTGGAGCCGACGATGAACCCCGTGGAGCTGGCGGCCGTGCAGGTGAGCACCCCCACCTCGACGCGCGTTGCGGCCTCAGGGACGACGACGAAGACGGTCGCAACGATGGTGGCGGCACCCAGCATCGTGCCAAGCGCGGTGACGATGGCTTTAGACATGTTTCCCCTCCCGTCGATAGTGCTCGAATCATATCCGATAGCGTTCAGACCACCATTGATTCATGTCCATGCCGTGGTGGTGGTGTCTCGGACGCGCAGCGAGACGTACGCACGCGGCCGGCTACTCGGCCTTCTCCGCCAAGCGCTGCTCGACGTAATTCTCGATCCTCGTCTGGAACTGGGTCATGGCGCCCAGCAGTTCCGACTTGAGCATGAGCTCCAGGTCGTCCTTGTGTGCCTTCATGCGCTCCTCGATGTGGAGGAATTTCCCGTCGATGTGGAGGAATTTCTCCTCCGTGTATTGCTGGAGCCTGCGGACGGCGTCGACGGTCAGCAGCAGCAGGGTGCGCTGGTTGTTCTGCTCCTTCCTGATGTCCTTCAGGATCTCGAGCATAAGGGTGTTGTCTGCGCTTTCGGCCATGCTGTATAATCGTGCAATGCGGGCATTTGCGCAAGCGAAGGTTCCCGTTGTGTTCACCGATATCCAACTTGCCGATGCCTCCGACTTGTTGCCGTCTTGACGGCCGCCCAGCCGAGCCGGCGCACCAAATTTGCGTCACCGCGGTCCTGCCGCTACAAGCCGGCTCCATGCCGACCGCCACGAAAGCCCCCCGCAAATCGCGCCGATCCACGCCCAAGCTCAAGGCACCGCGCGCCGTCGGGAAGCGCCCCCCGCGCGTGGGCCTCGTCTCGCTCGGCTGCCCCAAGGCGCTGGTGGATTCGGAGCGCATCGTCACCAAGCTGCGGTCGCAGGGCTACGAGCTCTCCCCCGACTATGCCGGCGCCGATGTGGTGCTGGTCAACACCTGCGGGTTCCTGGATTCGGCCAAGCGGGAGAGCCTGGAGGCGATCGGCGAGGCTGTGGCCCAGAACGGCCGCGTCATCGTCACGGGCTGCCTCGGGGTGGAGGAGGCCCGCATCCGCGCCGAGCACCCCGGCGTGCTGGCCGTGACGGGGCCGCACCAGTATGAGCAGGTGGTGGCCGCCGTGCACGCGGCGGTGCCGCCGGCGCATGATGCGTTCGTCGACCTGGTGCCGCCCGAGGGCCTGCGGCTGACGCCGCGGCACTACGCGTATCTGAAGATCTCCGAGGGCTGCAACAACCGCTGCTCGTTCTGCATCATCCCGCAACTGCGGGGCAAGCTGGCCAGCCGCCCGGCCAACCACGTGATGGCCGAGGCCGAGCGTCTGGTGCGGGCGGGGGTCAAGGAGCTGCTGGTCATCAGCCAGGACACTAGCGCCTACGGCCTCGACCTCAAGTACGCCGAGAGTCCCTGGAAGGGCCGTCCGCTGGCGGCGCGTTTCCTCGACCTGTGCGAGGCGCTGGGCTCGCTGGGCGCCTGGGTGCGGCTGCACTACGTCTATCCCTATCCGCACGTGGACGCCGTGCTGCCGCTGATGGCGCAGCGCAAGATCCTGCCCTACCTCGATATCCCCTTTCAGCACGCCTCGCCCGCCGTGCTGAAGGCCATGCGCCGGCCGGCGCACCAGGAGGAGACCCTGCGCCGGCTCGAGCGCTGGCGCGAGACGTGCCCGGACCTGGCGGTGCGCTCCACCTTCATCGTGGGCTTCCCCGGCGAGACCGAGGCGGATTTCCGCCTGCTGCTCGACTGGATCAAGGAGGCCAGGCTCGCCCGCGCCGGCTGCTTCAAGTACGAGGCCGTAGAGGGCGCCGCCGCCAATGCGCTGGAGGGCGCCGTGCCCGAGGAGGTGAAGGAGGAGCGCTGGCACCGTTTCATGGCCGCCCAGCAGGAGGTGAGCCGCGCGGTGACGGCCGCCCGCGTCGGCCGCACCATCGAGGCGATCGTCGACGAGGTGGACGCGGAGGGCTCCATCGGCCGCTCGGTGTGGGACGCGCCGGAGATCGACGGCTCCGCGTTCCTCAACGGCGCCACCGGGCTCAAGGCGGGCGACATCGTGCGGGTGCGGGTGACGCACGCGGACGAGTACGACGTGTGGGGGGAGGTTGTGGCCGAGGGGTGAGCGGACGCGCAGTACATACATCGCGAAGCGCCCTATTCGCCACTCACTATTCACTACTCGCTCAAGAGGAGGAGCAGGGCGTCCAGGCTTGCGCCCGTTGGCCTGTGACCTCTATCGCTGGGGCGCAAAGAACGCCCTGCTCTGTCGTCTCCGACGGCCGCCTCGCGCTTGGATAGGCCTATCCACCGGCTACAGGCGGGGTATCGGAGGCTCGACTTTGCCGCATTCTGGGCTCCGGGCTGGCGCTTGGGCGGTCTACCCACCAACCAGCCGACGCACCGGACCGCGGCGCCCCGGCTCCTGCGCTGAGAGGAGGCCCTGCAGGCAAGCCGCCGTCTCATCTCCGAGGCGCGCTATCGTGCCATGCCCGCTGGGGGACGGAGATAGGGAAAATGCGCATCGATGCCGCTCACCGGCTGCGCCGACCCTTGAGGACGAAACGGGTGTCATGCCGGGGCTTGTCCCGGGCATCCAGCCAAACGCTTGCTCCGGTACTTGCGGTGCGATGGATCCCGGCAACAAGTGCCGGGATGACAAGGTCGCGACTTGAGTTTCGTGTTAGCCGTTCACCGGCTGACGCCGACCCTTGATGCACGAAAGTCGGTTGAGACGGCGAGTTTATGCGACCTCGCGATAGCGACTTTCCCTTCAGACCCTGCGGGTCTCGAAAACCCGGAAAACCGCCGGTCACGGCGGCTGCTCGCCCTTTTCCGACAGGCGCTCGTGGACGTAGTTCTCGATCTTGATCCGATAGTTGCTCATGGCGCCCAGCAGCTCCGCCTTGAGCATCATCTCCAGGTCGTCCTTGTGCGCCTTCATGTGCCCCTGCATGTCGAGGAAGCGCTTGTCGACGTCGGCGAACCGACCGTCGATTCCGTTGAAGCGGGTATCGATGGCGTTGAAGCGGATATCGATGGCGTTGAACCGCTTATCGACATCGTTGAACCGCTTGTCGATCGCGTTGAAGCGGTTGTCTACCTCGAGGAACTTCTGCTCCGTGAACAGTTGGAGCCGGCGGAGATTATCCACGGTCATCAGCAGCAGGGTGCGGTGGTTGTCCTGCTCCTTCCTGATGCCAGTCACGTCCTTGCGAACGTCCGTCACGTCCTTGCGGATGTCCTTCAGAATCTCAAGCATCAGAGCGTTGTCGGGCTCAGCCATGACGCTGGTTCTCCTTCGGCCATCGCTTTATGCACCATTGCGAGGCTTTACGCAAGGTTTGTTCTTATTTTGTTCGTTTCCCTCACTCCGTGGTGCGCCGCGACCCGTATGCACCGCTTCATGGCCGCCCAGCAGGAGGTGAGCCGCGCGGTGACGGCCGCCCGCGTCGGCCGCACCATCGACGTGATCGTCGACGAGGGGACGCGGAGGGCTCCATCGGCCGCTCGGTGTGGGACGCGCCGGAGATCGACGGCTCGGCGTCGCTCAACGGCGCCGCCGGGCTCAAGGCGGCGATATCGTGCGGGTGCGGGTGACGTACGGTCTGGACGGGGTGCCAGCTGGACGATAACGACCTTGATCTTTACTGTGGACCGTTCGTTTAAGTCCCCGTGGCCGGGCGACGTGCGATGCGCCTTCCTTTCGATGGGGTGGGCTGCAAGGGCGGGTTACAGCTTGTGCTGCTTGTTTCGCCGAAGGATACGATGGCCGACGTTTTCCTCTCCTACCGCAACACACCCGACAGGCGGGCCATTGTGCGGCGTCTGGCGACTATTCTCCGCGCCTACGGTGTAACCGTCTGGTGGGATTACGGCCTTGAGGCCGGTGAGAGCTACCGGTCTCAGATTATGACCGAGTTGGCCAATGCCCGCATCGTGGCGCCGCTGTGGTGCGCGGAGAGCGTTCGATCGCCGTGGGTGCGCATGGAGGCGGAGCTCGGTAAGGACAAGCTCATCCCCGGACGACTGCAGAAGGTCCCGCCGCCCGACGCCTTCGAGGCCATTCAGGCGGCTGACTTGATCGGCTGGGATGGCGCGGTTGGCAGTCCGCGGCTGCAAGAGTTTGTGCGCCTCGTGTGCAAGCGGCTGGACCGCCCCGCGGCGGCCCCGACCGATTTAATCGAGGAGCTGGCCGAGCTACCGCCGGTGAAGCCGCTACCGGACGTTGCACCGGCTGTCTCGCCTCGTACTGCTCCCGCTGGATCTTCACGCGACTACGCATCCGGGGAGCGGCAAAGACTTCCCATCATGATCGTTATCATGATCGTTGGCGGCCTCATGGCTTTCGCCGCTGCATACATCGGCAACCACTATCTGGGTCTGCCATTCTTCTCGTGGGTGACGATCAACGCCGATCTGCCGCCCAAGAAGTCTCCGGAGGTCCAGGACGCGGAGAAGCGCGCGGCCGAAGCGCAAAGGCGCCACGAGGAAGCGCTCGCCACGGCGAAGCGACAGGAGGAGCAGGCCCGGGTCGAAGCTGAGGCGAACAAGCGCAAGCTTGATGCGGCGCGGGCGGCCGCGGAGCTCGAAGCCGTCAAGCGCCGCGCGCAGGAGGAGGCGGAGGCCGAGAGCCGACGGCGCAAGCTCGCGGAGGAACAGGCGGCCGCGGACAAGCGCCGCGCGCAGGAGGAGGCGGAGGCCGAGGTCCGGCGGCGCAGGCTAGAGGCGGAACGGGCCGCCGCGGAGCTTGAAGCGGCCCAGCGGCGCAGACGCGAGGCCGCCGAGGCGGAGCGCCTGGAGCGCGCGCGTCGCGTTCAGGAGTGGCGCAAGGCCAACGGCGGTTGCGATCCGCCACTGCGGAGGCAATGCATGACCGTAGGCCCCACCGGCGGTGGTCCGCAGGAGACTATTGGCTGCGTCTGCATGTGACACCGGGATTTAATGCCCAGGCGAGTGAGTAACGGAGCCGCGGGTGCGGTGCCGGAGTTTGCGAGCTAGCCGGGATCGGCTAAATCACGGCGTCTGGGCGGGCGCATTCAACCCTGGATCACCGCAAGGAGAGCCCCCAATGGCCGTTGAGACTCCAATTCCGCGCAAGCGCATCACCGCGCCGGAGATCACCGCGCGCAAGGGCGGCGAGCCGATCGTCTCGCTCACGTCCTA
>JBAPMW010000343.1:0-2250 GCA_049278815.1 Hyphomicrobiaceae bacterium | reverse complement strand
AGGGGCAGACCCGGCGGGCCTCTGGGCTGACACCAGAGCTCCATTGGCTTAGATCTCTGGATCCCAACTACGGTGTCAGCCCCAGAGAAGTGTGAGGCGCAATTCGCTATCGGCGGCAGTGCGGTAGTAGAGCAGTGCGGCAGTAAAATAGGGTTGCCTCGACCGGCTTTCGTCATCAAGGGTCGGCGCGGCCGGTGAACGGCCGACGCCGCGCACGAGGGAAACAGAAATGCGTCCGCTGGAAGGATTGCGCGTGGTCGACCTGACGCGAGTGCTGTCGGGGCCCTATTGCACCATGCAGCTCGGCGACATGGGCGCCGAGGTGATCAAGGTGGAGCAGCCCGGCAAGGGCGATGACACCCGCGCCTTCGCGCCCCCCTACCAGGGCGACCAGGCGGCCTACTTCCTCTCCATCAACCGCAACAAGCGCAGCATCACCCTCGACATGAAGAGCGAGGCCGGCAAGGCGGTGCTCTGGCGGCTGATCGAGAAATCCGACATCCTGGTCGAGAACTTCCGTCCCGGTGCCATGGACCGCCTCGGCTTCGGCTATGAGGCCGTCAGGAAGCGCCGGCCGGCCTTGGTCTACGCCTCGATCTCCGGCTTCGGCCAGACCGGCCCGCAGAAGGACCGGCCGGGCTACGACGTGATCGTCCAGGGTGAGGCTGGCATCATGGACATCACCGGCCCTGAGGACGGCGCCCCCTACAAGGTCGGCGCGGCCATCGGCGACCTGGTGTCCGGCCTCTACGCCGTGCAGGGCATCCTGGCGGCGCTCTACGCGGCCAGGGCCACCGGCCAGGGCCAGCACGTGGACGTCTCCATGTACGAGGCGGTGGCCTCGCTCCTCACCTTCAACGCCGGCATCTATTTCGCGACCGGCGAGCCGCCGCGTCGCCGCGGCAACGCTCATCCCACCATCGTGCCCTACGAGACCTTCGAGGCGGCCGACGGCTGGATCAATCTCGGCGTCGCCAACGACGACCTGTGGCAGCGCTTCTGCAAGGCCGCCGAGCGCCCTGACCTGGCCGCCGATGAGCGCTACCTCAAGGCCGCCGACCGCGTGCGCAACCGCGAGGAGCTGGTGCCCATCGTCCGCGCTCTCGTCAGGACGCGCACCCGCGACGACTGGATGGCCCGCCTCGAGAAGGCCGGCGGTGTGCCCGCCGGAGCCATCCGCACCGTCGGCGAGGTGTGCGACAGCGACTTGTTGAAGGCGCGGGGGATGATCGCCGAGATGGAGCACGCGAGCGCCGGGGTGGTGAAGGCCGTGAAGAACGCCGTGCACCTGAGCGGCACGCCGCTGGATGCCTACGCCGCCCCGCCGCAGCTGGGTGAGCACACCCGCGAGGTTCTGACCGGGCTGCTGGGGTATAGTGCGGCGGAGGTGGAGAAGCTGGCGCGAGACAAGGTGATTTAGCGGACGGTCGTCCTGGATGTAGGGTGCAATGCGGCGAAGCGGCATTGCACCGATGCGACCTTGAGCGAGCCGATGCCGGATGTGGCACGGGCGGCTCGGTGCAATCGCGCTGATGCACGATTGCACCCTACGGACGATCACATTGGATGAGACCGCCACCATGTCCCTCAACCTCTACGCCGCCTATCTCGTCGCCTGCTTCGTCATCGTGATCGTGCCGGGGCCGACGGTGACGCTGATCGTGGCCAACAGCCTGCGGCATGGCACGCGGGCGGGCCTCCTCAACGTGGCGGGCACACAGGTGGGCCTTGCCGTCATCATCGCCATCGTCGGGGTCGGGCTCACCTCGGCCATCGAGGCGATGGGGCACTGGTTCGACTGGCTGCGGCTCGTCGGCGCGGCCTATCTCGTCTGGCTCGGCTGGCGAATGATCCGGGCCGAGGGCGGCATCGAGGCGTCTGCGGTCGCCAAGCCGCCGCGCGGCGGCTTCTTCGCCCAAGGTCTCCTCGTCTCGCTCAGCAACCCCAAGACGCTCGTCTTCTTCGGCGCCTTCCTGCCGCAGTTCATCGATCCGCGCGCCGACTACGCCGCCCAGATCGTCCTCATGGGCCTCAACGCGCTGGCCTTCGCCGCCGTCAGCGACAGCGCCTACGCCCTCCTCTCAGGCCGTGCCGGCCGCCTTCTCTCCCGCCACAGGGTTCGCCTCATGTCGCGGCTGAGCGGAGGGTTCCTGATCGGCGGCGGGCTGTGGCTGGCGCTGTCGCGGACACGGTGATGGTGTCAGACCCTCCGGGTCTGACACCGTGGCTCCAGCGCCGGTGGCCCTATGG
>JBAPMW010000342.1:0-9556 GCA_049278815.1 Hyphomicrobiaceae bacterium | reverse complement strand
GTCATCGCAGGGGCTGACGCCGGCGCCGCGTCGGCCGGTCTGCCAGCCAGCCGGAAGGTGTGGCCCGGGGCCGCATCTGCGCGCGCCAGCCAATCGATCGGCGCCTCGCCCACGGCGTCGTCGCAGCCCATGTCACGCTGCCAGGCAAGCAGCGCCGCCAACGTCGCCGATGTGGTCGCATCCGCCATGGCTGTAGTCTACGCCGGGAATCGCGACGGTGGAACCGGGGGTCTGCCCCCTTGCCTCGCGCTTCAGCCTCCAGCGCATGCGCAAGGGGCTCCCTCTGTCTCCGACGTCCTAATCACGGCCGAATCACGGCGGAATCGGAACCAACTTTAGACGCCGTCGTTATGGGGGTGCGGGAGGGCGTAGAGGCCCCAAGATGACAAGACTCCATGGCAGCTTCCATCCTCAGCATGACACGGCGCACACCCCGAGCGCCTTTTTGAGCGACGGCGAGATCGCGGCGGCAGAAGCCCGCGTGCGGGAGCAGGAGGCACACGTGTTGCGCCTGATCGTGCAGGGTGCCCCGACGCAGGTGGCTGAGGATGTGCTCCGGCAGCTGACGGCGGCGGCCCAGGCGATAAAGGAGCGCAAGCGGCCCGCGCGAAGATAGCCCTCGGACTGGGTACGCGTTTCCCATGGCAAGGCGCCGGAGCGGAGGCGGAGTGTGCGCGCGGACGGCGTAGCAGGGTCGCGGCAGGAAAAGGCGCACCTTCGTGCGATACATTCCGGGCTTCGCCTACGTGCTGGCGCTCTATGTGGCCGGAACGTTCCTGTTCCCCGATCACAGGGCCACCCTTGTCGAGTGGCGCGGGTACACAATCTCCTGGACCGAGGCGCTGCTGGTCGTGGCCGCCCTGGTAGCCATGGTCGACCTGCTGCGGGTCTCGCAACCCGGCATCGACAACACGGTCGAGGCCATCATGATGGCCGCCATGGCGGGCATCCAGGCTCTCCTCTTCGCCCTGGCGGCCGCAGGCGTTCCGTCCCTCGGCGTGTTCAACACCGCCGAGCTTCTGCTGCTGACCCTGGTCGCGTTGACGCAGGCGGTGGTGGCCATTCTCATCAACGCCCGCTCTCTGCGCCGCTCCATCGATATTGCCGATAGCCCCTGAGTGCGGGCCGCGAGCGCGGGCATTGCTGCCGGCGCCGCGTTTACCGTCCCTGCCGGAAACCCCTCCCGCCCGCGGCCATCCTGGTTAAGGCATTGAGCGTGCGCGCCAATTGCGTGGGCCAGGCGGCTGATGCCGGGCCCGCGGGCGCGCCGTGCCGAACGGGGATGAGACCTTTCCATCATGATCGACCGGTTCCTGACGCGGATCGCGAGCGCCCGCAGCTTCGCCGGCAAGCTGTGGGTGTTGACGCGACCCTACTGGTTCGCCGAGGAGCGGCAGAGGCTCGGGCTCGGGGGCTTCAGCGTCAGCCTCAAGGAGAGCTGGATCGCGCGCGGCCTGCTCGCCGCCACCATCGCCTTGAGCGTCCTCATCGTCTACATCTCCAAGCTCATCAACGCCTGGAACGCCCGCTTCTTCAACGCCATCCAGGAGCGCAACGCCGACGCATTCTGGTCGGAGCTCGGCACCTGGGCAGTGCTGGTCGCGCTGTTCATCGTCGCCGTGGTCTATCGCGTCTGGCTGATGCAGCTGCTCACCATCCGCTGGCGGCGCTGGCTGAGCCAAGTCTACTTCCGCGACTGGCTCGCCGACCGCACCTACTACCGCATGGAGCTGACGCGCCGTGGCGTGGGCAACCCCGAGCAGCGCATCGAGCAGGACTGCAACTCCTTCACGACGCAGACGCTTAACATCTTCCTCGGCCTGATCTTGCAGGTGATGACGCTCGTCACCTTCACGGCCGTGCTGTGGAACCTGTCCAGCGGCTTCCTGCTGCCGCTGTTCGGCGGCATCGACGTGCCGGGCTACATGATGTGGGCAGCGGTCGCCTACGCCCTGCTGGGCTCCTGGGCCACCTATCTGATCGGCCGGCCGCTGGTGCGCATCAACTTCGCGCTGGAGCGCTACAACGCCGACTTCCGCTACCGCATGGGGCGCATCCGCGAGAACGCCGAGTCGATCGCGCTCTACCACGGCGAGCCGGTGGAGGAGCGGCGCCTCAGCGGCGCCTTCGCGCGCATCTTCGCCACCTGGTGGGCCTACATGAAGTACAACAAGCGCCTCACTTGGCTCACCTCGTTCTACGGTCAGGCGGCTATCATCTTTCCCTACATCGTGGCGGCGCCGCAGTACTTCGCCGGCCAGATCGGGCTCGGCACCATGACACAGACCGCGGATGCCTTCGGCCAGGTGCAGGGCTCCCTCTCCTGGTTCGTCGACAGCTATACCCAGCTCGCCGCCTGGAAGGCGATGGTGGACCGGCTCACCACCTTCGGCGAGGCCATGGTGGCAGCCAAGCGCGCCGGCGAGGAGAGCGCGCTTCTCGTTCGCCCGCAGGCCAGCCCGGTGCTGGCGCTCGACGGCGTCGACCTCAACCTGCCCGACGGCACGCCGCTGTTGCGCAACATCAATCTGGCGGTGCGGCGAGGCGAGGCGGTGGTGCTGCGCGGCCCCTCGGGCAGCGGCAAGACCACGCTGTTCCGGGCGCTGGCCGGCCTGTGGCTGTACGGGCGCGGGCGCATCGCCACGCCATTGGACGGCGAGCGCGTGCTGTTCCTGCCGCAGAAGCCGTATCTGCCCATCGGCTCCCTCAAGGACGCCCTGTGCTATCCCGACCCGCCCGACCGGAACGCCGACAGCGACTGCCGCGCGGCGCTGGAGGCGTGCGGGCTTTGGCACCTGTCGCGCCGGCTGCACGAGGCCGCCAACTGGTCGCTGGTGCTCTCGGGGGGCGAGCAGCAGCGCCTGGGCTTCGCCCGCGCTCTCGTCTACCGACCGGACTGGCTGTTCCTCGACGAGGCCACCTCCGCCCTCGACGAGCCCGCCGAGAAGCACATGTACGAGATCCTGCGCCAGCGCCTGCCCCGCACCACCGTCGTCAGCATCGCCCATCGCCCCGCCGTGGCCGCCTTCCACGACCGGCAGATCACGGTCGATCCGGCGCAGCAGCGGGTGGTGAGCGAGGAGGTGAGGGTGTAATGGCGTAGGGTGCAATGCCTCTTTTGCAGCATTGCACCTTACACTGCCTTCAACCTGTCGATCAGCGCCATCGCCGCCGCCGGCGCGCGGACCTTGCCCTCGTGGATGAAGTACACGAACACGTCGCGGGGGTGCGCCTTGGCCTTCTTGGCGTCCACCAGCTCGAGGTCCTTCGGTGCGCCGCCCTTGGCCCAGGCGTGGGCGCGCTCGGCCCACTGGTCGAGCGCCTTCTCCGGATAGGCGGTGGGGATGTCGTCCTGGCCCTGCTGGAGGCGGGCGTAGACGAAGTCGCCCACCGGATCGGGAATGGCGGGATAGGTGGCGTGCTCGGCGTAGACCGGGGGAATCGAGAACTTGCGCAGCAGCGCGATGAATGCCGGCGTCAGGAACGAGGGGTGGCGCGGCTCTACCACGTGGCGCAGCTTCACGTCACCAAGCTTGGGCGGCAGCAGCTCCAGGAAGGCGCCGAAGTCGGCCTCGTCGTATTTCTTGGTGGCCGCGAACTGCCACAGGATCGGCCCCAGGCGACTGCCCAGCTCCGTGACGCCGGACTCCAGGAACCGCTTGACGGAGTCCCCCGCCTCTCTGAGCACGCTGCGGTTGACGGCATAGCGCGGCCCCTTGACCGAGAAGACGAAGCCTTCCGGGGTCTCGCTGCGCCACTTGGCGAAGCTCGCCGGCGTCTGCGTGCGATAGAAGGTGCCGTTGATCTCGATGGAGGTGAGGCGCTGGCTCGCATACTCCAGCTCGCGCGCGTGCGGCAGCCCCTTGGGATAGAACACCCCGCGCCACGGCACGAACGTCCAGCCGCCGATGCCGACGCGAATCTGTCCCGCCTTGGCCATGCGCCCTCCAATGCAGGTTGGCTCCATCCGGCGCGGGCCGGGAGAAGCCCCAACACGCCGCGACACGCCATCACTGTAAAGCAGAGTTGGCGCCGGAAGCCAACAGGCTGTGTCCGATTTGCGGGCCCCGCCCTGGCCCGGAAAATTCGCTTGTGGCCTGTTCGGAGGACTGCAAACATTCCGGATGCATGGATTTTGACCGGCAGCAACGCGAGGAGGCATCGTGCTAAGCCGTCGTCGTTGTGAAAGCCTCCGGTTTCAAGCTCATGGACTGACCGTGGGCGCAGCAGGAGCCGCCGCGCGGGCGATCAGGCCCTCGCGAGCGGCCTGGTGCGAGCCGAGACGCTGCCGGGGATAACGTCCGATGCCGCAGTCCGGCCTGCCGTGCTTGGCGGCGACACCGTGTGGGAACGGCCCTGACATCCAAGCCATCTGGTGCAGGAAACCGGCTAAAGGCCGTCCGCCCCCGACACGTCAAGGCGGGGCTCGTAATCGAGAGCCAAACCCTCTGGGGGCGAGACCAGCGCGGGCGAATCGGCCGACCACTCGCACCGGCGCGTTACGGCTCTTCAGATCGGGGGCACCGTAGACATAGCGCTCGTCGTACCTGAGGTAGAGCGTCTCGAAGAAGCGCTCCAACCGTAACGGGCTCTCGACAGTCGGATAGCTGGCAAGAACTTCGCCAGGCTCTGCTGCGGCGGGGTCCACGAGCGCCAGAGCCGCGGCCTCATACCGGCTGACATCGCTACGGATGCCGCGTCTTCCGGTGAGCTCTCGGACGGCATTGTGAAACCGCACCACCGATTCTACCGGCTCGCCGCTCAACTGGAGGGCAATGTCGTTCTGGGCGATGGCGCGCGACCGAGCCGTCAAATCTGAGGAGGGCTCGGTTGCTTGCGCGGCGGTTACGGCATCCTGGCGGTGCGCCCCCGCATGACGAAAAGATAGCCAGTGACCAGCGAGGGTATGTAATATGGAGGTTGGTGCAGTCACCGACGGCCTCCTCCATCCGGTTCGTCAAATTTCGGAAGGCGCCGATGGCCCCCTTGCATGAGACCGCCACCGCGGGCCCAATTCCATCCTTGGTGACGACGACGTCGACATTCTTGGTCTTCAAGCCACCCAGAATGGTCGCTTCACCGCCGCCGGCGACCTTCGGGTCGTAGATGAGCTCCCACCCCTGGCGCCGCAGCGCGCGGAACGGCGGTCTCGGCGTAATCTCCTCCGGACGGAAGCCGCCTTCCACGACGAGGCGGCAGGCCACATACCAATGCAGCGGCTTGATGTGCGCCTGGCTTTGGGTCTGGCCGGTGTAGGTTGCAAATGTGCGCAGCGCTGTCGTCCGGCCCAGCCACTGACAGGCATTGTCAGGCCGCGGCGGCATAATGCCTCCAGGCATGAAGCGTATCGACGGCGTCCTCGATGGCCGATCCCGGCAGATGCTCCTGGAGCATGGAGGGGGGCAGAACGATTTGCGCCGCCTCGCGCGGCTCAAGCTTCAGCAGCCCGCCCCCGAGGGGATGGCCTTCGATCTCGCAGCTCAACCGGACGAATGGGCTGTCCCATAGGGATCAGTGCAGCAGTGCGTAACCCAAAGCTGTCGTTGGGCTTGGGTCGCTCGGATCCATGGTGCTGCTATCGGACAACCCGCAGCGGTGGCCGCCTGGTCACGCGGTACACCGTGGCGGGCGGCAGGTTGTGCAGAGTGCGGCCGATGCGGGTGGCCTTCAGTCCGAGCCGGTCGAGGATCGGCCGCGCCACGGGAAAGCGCGGGCCGTAGGTGAACTGGTAGAAGGCGCCGTTCGGGCGCAGGTAATGAAACGCCCCGCTCATGATGGCGACAACCTTCCTGGGCGACATGTTGAGCAACGGCAGCCCGCTCACCACGGCGCCGACGGAGCCCTCCTCCGCAATCCTACCAGGGACGAGCTTGGTGGCGTCCATCCACAGCACGCGCACGCCGGGAAAGCGCAGCTGCAGCACGCTCACGAACTCCGACCCGTACTCGATCAGGATCAGCTCCTGCGGCGGGATCCCCTTCTGGAGGAGCTTGCGCGTGAACACGCCGGTGCCCGGTCCCAGCTCGATCACCGGCGCCGAGGCCGGCGCGATCTCCGAGGTGATCAGCTCGGCCAGCGCGTCGCTGGACGGAGCGATGGCGCCCACCCGGATGGGGTTCGATAGCCAGGACCGAAAAAACGACGCGAGGTGGCGCGACATTCCCGTGGCTCCGTCCCAAGGCGCGGCGACCGGTATCGCCTTGCCGCCAAGCCCGCCCTTCTTATCCATATAGGCTCACTATCACCGCCAAGCATGCTGGGAAATGCGGCACCCCCGCCGGGCCGGCCATGCAGCACGTAGGTTTGGTTAGCCGCGAAGCGGCGTAACCCAACACGTTGCGGATGCCGATGTTGGGTTACGGCCCTTCGGGCCTAACCCAACCTACGCCTACTGCGCCTTGATGCCGCCGGCCGCGATGATCGGCGCCCAGCGGTCGTGCTCCGCCTTGAGGACGGCGCGGAACGCGTCCGGCGTGCTGGCGATGGGCGCCATGAACTGCTTGGCAAGCTTGGCGACCACCTCGGGCTCTTTCAGGACGGCCGCGACCTCCTTGTGGACCTTCTCCAGCACCGCCGCGGGCGTAGCGGAGGGCGCGATCAGCCCGACCCAGGCGTCCGCCTCCACGCCGACGATGCCGGCCTCGCGCAGGGTGGCCAAGTCAGGCAGAAGAGCCGAGCGCTGCGGCGAGGTGACGGCCAGCAGCTTCAATTTGCCCTCCCGGCCCAGCGGCACCACCGAGCCTGCCGGCAGCACGGCGAGTTGCACATCCCCGCGCAGCAGCGCCGTCACCGCCTTGGGCGAGCCGGCGAACGGCAGGTGCACGATCTTCACCCCGGCCTTGATCGCCAGCGCCTCCATGGCGAGGTGGGAGAGCGAGCCGCGGCCGATGGAGCCGTAAGTGAGCTTGGCCGCGTCGGATTTCAGCAGCTTGACGAGGTCCGGCACGCTGCTGGCGGCGACACCCGGATAGGCCACCAGCACGCTTGGCTGCGCGGCGAGGACCGAGATGGGTGCCAAGTCTCTGGCGGTGTCGTAGGGCATCGATGGGAACAGCAGGGCGTTGATAACGAGCGGCCCGACGATGCTCACCCCCAGCGTGTGGCCATCGGGCGCAGCCTTGGCCACCGCCGCGGTGCCGGTATTGCCGCTGGCGCCGGCGCGGTTCTCCACCACGAACGGCTGCCCCAGCCTGGCATGCAGACGGTCGGCGATAACGCGGGTGAGCGTGTCGGGGGTCGATCCGGCGATGAACGGCACATAGATCGTCACGCTGCGCTGCGGCCACTCCTGCGCCGCCGCCGGCCAGCCGGCCAACGCCCCCAGGGCCCCCAGGGCCACAAGGCCCGCCACAAGTCTTCTCGCCATCGCTCCCTCCCTCCATGCCTTTCATCGCGTGCTTGACGGGATTATGCGCGCAGGCCATGCCGGGCGCCAAGCTCCCGATGGAGCGCTCAGCGATCTGCCGCACTGCGCATTGACGCCGCGCCACGGCACGCCGATATCTGAGGGCTTTCGCCCACCTGCTCTTGACCCAGGCCCGTCATGCGCCGCCGCTTCTTTCTCACTACCAACCCCGGAGCCGGGCTGACCGGCTCGCCGCTCCTCATCGCCGTGGTGCGCGCGCTCTTGCGAGCCGGCGCGCAGATCACCCTCACGCAGCCTGCCAGCATCGCCGCGGCGCGCGACGAGGCGCGCGAGGCCGTGGCCAGCGGCCGCTACGACGCCATTCTGGCCGCCGGCGGCGACGGCACCATCCGCCAGGTCGCTGCGTCGCTGATCGGCACCGGAACGCCGCTCGGCATCGTGCCGATGGGCACCGGCAATGTGCTGGCGCATGAGCTCGGGGTGGCCCCGGAGGCGCGCGCCATCGCCGACATGCTGCTCCATGGCCCGGTGATCGAGGCGGCCTGCGCGCGTGCCAACAGCGAGCCGTTCCTGCTGATGGCCGGCGCCGGCTTCGACGCACGTGTGATCGCGGCCCTCGACCACCGCCTCAAGAGCCAGGTCGGCAAGGCCGCGTATGCCGGTCCGATGCTCGGCGCCTTGGCGCACCCGGTGGACACGCTGACGGTGACCGTCGACGGGGCCACGCTGGAGGCGAGCTGGGCGGTGATCTCCAACGTGCGCCACTACGGCGGCACCTTCGTCATGGCGCGCCGCACCGGTATCGAGGTGCGGGGCCTGCAGGCCATCCTGTTCAAGGCCAGGAACCGCACGGTGCTGGTGGGGCAGCTGATGGCTCTGGCCATGGGCACCCTGGACGAGCGCTCCGCCCGCCACGGGGACGTGGAGATGCTGCCCTGCCTCAGGGCGCAGGTGACAGCGCAGAAACCCGTGCCCACGCAGATCGACGGCGACGCCTTCGGCTCGACCCCGCTCGCGGTGGAGGCCGGGGCCGCCGAGCTGCGCCTGATCGTGCCGGAGCGGAGCGCCACAGCGCGTTAACATTCTGTTAACCAAATCAGAGAAGCTTAGTGCCGGTGCCGCGCCGCTACCGCACTGGCGGCGGCTTGAGGGCAATCCCGCTCGCGGCACCGGTACGCCGTTTGCCTGGCGTGCCAGGTGGGGGGATGTGTGACGGCGCACGGCAGACTTAAGGGTGGGCGAGGCGGACATGGGTGGGACCGCCGCGACCAGCTCTCCGCCGCACGTTCCCGCACCTCGCGTTCGCCGTCCCATCCCAAATCCGCTGGACGCAATCCGACGTCTCCGCTGCGCTCACCGGCTGCCTTCGGCCGTGGCGGCGCTTGGCGGCAACGGGGGGCCGCGCCGGCAACTACCTCGATATGGAGTGGCACATGAAGCGCCTCCGCCAACGGTGTTGCGTGTCTCTGAGCTCGCCGGAGAGCTCGGCCAGTCTCACGCTTCGCCTCCAGCGGGAACCCCAAGAGATGCTCCTCTGGCGGGACGATCTGCTCCTTTGGCGCGATCACCAATGGCCCAGTAAGCGCTGATCCCGCTCCGCCGGCGGGGTCGTGCGAGCCGCCGCCGGCCACGCAGCATGCAACCGGCCCCAGAATCCGGGGCCGGTCTGTTTTTGGAACGTAGGTTGGGCTAGCGCGAAGCGCGTAAGCCAACCTCGGCCGGCACCGCTCTGCCGAGCATGCGCCGGGCCATGTTGGGTTGCCATGTTGGGTTACGGGCCTCCGGCCCTAACCCAACCTACGGCTCAATCCGCCTGCTGGATCGCCGACAGCTGCCAGCCTTGGACGGGCTGGTTGTGGTCGCGCCGGAAGGTCCACACCTCGGTCGCCTCCTCGGACTTCGACCCGACACCCGAGACGGGGCTCCCGGTGGTGCGATCGACCAGGACGTCGTGCAGGGAGAAGCGCATGGCAACCGTCGCATAGTCGGTGCCGGTCTCGCGCCAAGCCTCGGCCAGATCGCCCTGGAGAAGCTTCACGTCCGTGACCTCGTTGCGCACCCCCTTGCGCTGGTAGTCGGCCAAGTCCCGGCTGAAGTACGACAGCATCTCCGGGGTCACCAATTCACCCAGCGCGTCGGTGTCCTCGCGGCTGTAGGCCGCCTGGATGTCGCCGAGCAGGCGCTCAAAGG
>JBAPMW010000341.1:0-3575 GCA_049278815.1 Hyphomicrobiaceae bacterium | reverse complement strand
CGGGCAATCGCGGTCACGGCATGGCCGCGGACGGACAGCTCCTTGAGGATGCGCGTGCCGGCATTGCCGGAGGCGCCGACGAGGGCGATTTTCATGAGGATTTCCTGCCTACCCCGATCAAGCAACGATCCCCGTTTCCTAGCACCGATACCGTGCAGCGCCAGAGGCGTCGACTGGCGGATGCAGTGGCAACTTGGCATCATGCAGGGGCAAGCACCGGCTGGACAACCCTGCCGGTGGCCACTTAGAACATAGCGGCTGGAGGCGTCCAGCTTGCGGGGAGCGGGCTGGACCCGGCCGGGGGTCATGCGGGGATTCCGGTCATGCGTAAGTTTCGTTGGCCCGTCGGGGCGCGGTATTGCCGGAGCGCGGCCGGGCTCGGCTTGGCTGCTGCGGTCCTGACATCGTCGGCCTCGGCCCAGACCTGCGTGTTTGCCGACACCCTCGTGTCGAGGCTCCTTCCGCCAGTCGGCGCCACTGTCGAGCAGGTCGAAAGCACCGTCAGGGATGTGGGGGCGGTCGCCACTGCCACCTCAAGCGCGGTGATTGTGGAGGCTCCCAGCGTCGTCGACTTTGCCAGCCGCAGCGTCGTTCAGCCGGTGGTCGGCGCCATCCCGCCTGGGAGCGTTCAGGCCGGCGTCGACCTTCCGCCCGTGAGGGCCGTTGCACCTGTCGGCCTCGAGCCGGGCGATATCCTCCGGCCTGTGACCGACCGGCTCGACCTCGATCGATCCGTCGCCAGCCTCTGCTCGGCGCTGAAGGGGCTCGGCTTGCAGTCCGGCATCACCGTGCTGAGCGTCACCGGCTTCATCGGGACCATCATGGGCCGCCTCGACTCTGCGCGCGGGTCCGGTGGCGAGGCGCCGCCATCGGGCGGGGGCAGCGACGGCAAGATGGCCCTGGGCGCGGTGCAGAACTCGCAGCCGTCGCCGCAACCCGGCGCGCTGGGGCCCTTCACGGTCTATGCCTCGGGAACCCTCCTCGCGGGCAACAGCTCCGATATGCCCAATGCCGCCGGCTTCACCTACGGTGCCCACTCAGGGATGATCGGGTTCGAGTACAGCGTCAACCGGAACCTGATCCTCGGCCTTGCCGCCAGCTTCACCCGGATGGACACCGACCTCACAGGGGGCGCCACGGCCGATGCCGACGTGTTTCAGGGCGCCGCCTACCTGTCCTATGCCACACGGCAGTGGTTCATCGATGCGCTTGCCGCCTACGGCAGCGTTGCCCTCGACATGACGCGGCCGGGAGCGAACGATACGGTGCTCGGCAGCACCGGCGTGTCCGCCCTGGGGCTGGCGGCGCGCGCCGCCTACCTGTTCGATGTCGGCAAGATCCGCGTCGGCCCCATCGCCGGGATCTCCTTCGTCAGCGCCAGGGTCGACGGCTACAGCGAGGCCGGCAACGATCCCACCGCCATGCAAGTGGCGGCGCAGTCCATCGACAGCCTCACGGGCAGCGCGGGCGTGCGCTTCCTGGCACCGTTCCAGCTGGTGGGGACGCTACTCGTCCCCTATCTCAATGTCACGCTGGAGCACCAGTTCGGCGACGGCACCGGCTCCGTCACGACCAGCCTGACCCAGGCGCCGGGCGCGCCGGTCTCACTGTCGTTCCCGATCTTCGGGGCACGCGACTACGGCAAGATTGAAGGCGGCCTCACCATCGAGCTGGCGCCCGAGGCCAGCATCAGCCTCAGCGGCGCCTCCACCTTCGCCCGGGAGGACGGACACGACTATCGTCTCAGCGCCGGGCTGAACTGGCGGTTCTGAGCTGGGGGGTAGGCCCCGCCTCCGCCCGCATTCGCCGAGCACGCCGGCGCCGCCCGACGATCCAAGAGGGCGCACCCTGGGGTCAGACCCGCAGGGATAGGCGTTCACACAAGTGGGTCGTTGTTGTCGTTTCAATTCGCAAATTAGTCGATGGTTTTGATGCGATTACAGCATTTCCAATTTGACAGTTTAGATGATGTTGTTAAAGTGCTCGTGTCACCAGCAACTGGGAGTGGATGGCATCAGCGAGCCTGGAGCACAGCGAGAACGGCTGCGGATCACTGCGGGCAGGAGCCCGCGCCCGCTCTGCGCGATGAGCCCTGGGCCGAAGTCCACGAGGCCGGTGGCGGCGCGCCCCCAGAATAGGTCCCTTGAGGTTCCCTGGGGTTGCGCTCAGCGCGCCGCCCGCGGGCGGCGGGCGCAGTTCTGTGACGATTTTTGAGGTAGGCCCCTCCGGGGACGGGCAGCCGGAGGCACGAGCGACAGTCATTCATCTGGCCCTGGCCGGGCTGGCCGGATCCCCCGTCCCGCAGGCCACTCCACCTCCCGCAGAGCCTCCACGAGAGGGCATATTCATCGGAGCTGCGCCGGACCGCCGCTGGCCGGGCCGTCTCAGAGCTGCGCCGGACCGCCGCTAGCTGGGCCGTCAGAGCCGCGCCGGCACCGCTAGGCAGACCGTGGGGGCATCCACAGAGGCGGCAGCGCCTGGACAGAGGCGTTGCAGCCCAGCCCTCCTCATCGCTGGGCTGGCGGTATCCCCGATGCGGCGCACCTACGCCGCCCGCGGGAAGGGCGCCAAGCCATCCATGCTGTCTCGATCAGCGTCGATGCCACTTGCCGAGAGTTTGCAGGGCCCTCCCCATGGGTGCTAACGCACGATCTTCGAATACGACATACAGCACAATAACAGACTATGCGGTAATATCAAATACAAAATGCGTCATTGGCAATTTCATTGCCCATGAGCAATCCAAGCGGCCTGCGCCACGCGGTCAGAAGCGCAACAGCGCGCTCTTTCCGCACGGAGAGGATGTGTGAATGCCGTAGCGCAAGGAAGACTGATCCCTGAAACCTGAAGCTGACAGATTTGAATGGATATTGCACCGCGGCGGCGTAAGGTCGCGTTCGGCTGGGGCCTATGCAACCCTTTGGCAACCCCTGCAGCAGCGGAGATCGACGATGCCTGAAAAAACCACCGGCGGGCGGGCTGACACCGTATTTTCCCCGCTCACGATGCCGTTCGGGCTGGAGGCCCTCATGGTGATGAACCGGCCGGCCTTGACGGCCATGGCGCAGGTGAACGGCAAAGTCTATGAGAACCTGGCGGCGATGAACAAAAGCTGGGCGCAGTTCCTCAACCGGCGTCTGAAGGAGGATCTGGGCGTCGCAAGCCAGCTTGCGACCTGCAAGTCGATGCAGGACGTCTACGGCCTCTATGCCGAATACATGCAGACCGCCATGAGCGACTACCGCTCCGAGATCGACGAGATGAGCAAGCTCGGCAAGACCCTGGCGGACAACACCATTGAGGCGATGCAACACGCCCGCGCTGCCCAGAGCAACGGGCGCGATGCGCACGCGCCCAACTGATTGGGGCGCCCGCCAAAGCCTGGCCGCACCCGCCTTCCAGCACCGCGAGCCTTGCGGGACGCTCTCTCGCGCCCCGAAAGGTTCAAGCAGGAGCGGGGCGTCCAGGCTCGCGCCCGAAGCCATGACCTGTCATCCGGTGCTGGGCCGCGAAGCGGCTCCTCTCCTGCACCTGCCTCTCGCGCCCTACACCCCCTCCGCCATCGGGTTCCCCTG
>JBAPMW010000340.1:0-1509 GCA_049278815.1 Hyphomicrobiaceae bacterium | reverse complement strand
CATCCATATGGAGGTGGGGCAACCCGGAACACCGGCACCGCGCGCGGCGCTGGCCCGCGTCGCGACGGCGCTGGAAAGCGAGACCCTGGGCTATACGGTGGCGCTCGGTCTGCCCGCGCTGCGCCAGCGCATCGCCGGCTACTACCGGGAGCGCTACGGCATCTCCGTGGAGGCGGAGCGGGTAATTGTGACCACCGGCTCGTCGGCGGGGTTCGTTCTCGCCTTCCTCGCTCTTTTCGATGTCGGCGCCAAGGTGGCGCTGCCCTCGCCCGGATATCCCTGCTACCGGCACATCCTGACGGCGCTGGGCCAGATCCCGGTACCGGTCGTCACCGACGACGCGGGGCGCTGGATGCCGACCGGAGCGCAGATCGACGCGGCACACCGCGCGCAGAGCATCTCGGGCCTCGTCGTGGCAAGCCCGGCCAACCCGACCGGCACCATGCTGGCGCCTGCGCGCCTCGCCGAGATCGCAGCCGCGTGCCGGCGCAACGGCGTCTGGTTGATATCGGACGAGATCTATCACGGGCTGACCTACGGCATGGCCGAGGCGACGGCGCTGGCGCACAGCGACGACGCGGTCGTCGTCAACAGCTTCTCCAAGTATTTCTCCATGACCGGCTGGCGCATCGGCTGGCTCATCGTGCCGCCGGCGCTGGTGCGGACGATCGAGCGGCTGGCGCAGAACCTCTACATCTCGCCGCCCACCGTCGCCCAGGTGGCCGCGCTCGGCGCCTTCGACGGCATGGACGAGCTGGAGGCCAACCGGCGGGTCTACGCCGAGAACCGCGCGCTCCTGCTCAGCGAGCTGCCGAAGCTCGGCCTCGACCGCATCGTGCCGGCTGACGGCGCGTTCTATCTCTATGCCGATATCGGAGAGCTCACGTCCGACAGCGTGGCCTTCTCCAAGCAGATGCTGGCCGAGATTGGCCTCGCCGCTACCCCGGGCGTCGATTTCGATGCCGAGCGCGGCCATCGGTTCATCCGCTTCTGCTATGCAGGCACCACCGCGGACATGGCCGAAGCGGTGCGCCGGCTGCGAGGCTGGGAGAGAATCCGTAGAGCGCAGTAAGCGAAGCGCATCGCACAGGTGCGCGAATAGCGAATGGCCATTGGCGAATGGCAAATCGCGGGTCCGAGGCTCCACGCTCGATTCGCCATTCGCCATTCGCCCAATCTACGACTTGGTCTTGCAGGCGCGGGCGTGCACCGTGCACTCGAACGCCAGCGTCTTCCACTCGCACTTCCGGCTGACCTTGCCGATCTTCACTCTCTCGCCGCCCCAGGCCTTGACCTGGTTCTTCATGGCTGCGTTGGCCATGAAGGAGGCAAAGCTCTCCATCACGCCGGTGCCCCATCCGCCGGCGCGGATGCATTGCGCGGCCGCCGCGCTGCCGATGGTGGCCAAGCTCAGTCCAGCAGCCAAGGTCACGGCAACGAACCTCGTCATGAGACCCTCCGTCTAAGCCGTCGTTGATCGATCTGAACGCGAGTGACAGGGTAGGGGGG
>JBAPMW010000339.1:0-4853 GCA_049278815.1 Hyphomicrobiaceae bacterium | reverse complement strand
GTGCTGGCCAGGCCCGAGGACCGCGACCCGGCGGCGCAGGCCTTGGCGGTGCCCCCCGGCTCGGCGGCGGCGCGGCAGATCGCCCAGCTCGCGCATCCCGGCCTCCTGGTGCTGCGCCGCCCGTACGACCTCAGGTCGAAGCGCCTCATGTCGATCATCCCCGTGGACGAGGTGCGCCGCCTGCGCTCCTTCCTGGGGCTCACCGTGGGGGCCGAGGGGTGGCGGGTCGTGATCGTCGACAGCGCCGACGAGCTGAACCCCAACGCCGCCAACGCCCTGCTGAAATCCCTGGAGGAGCCGCCGCCGCGCGCCGTGTTCCTGCTCGTCACCTCTCGCCCAAGCGCCCTGCTGCCCACCATCCGCTCCCGCTGCCGCCGGCTCGATCTGCAGCCGCTCGATGCGGAGAGCCTGCGTCGGGCCGCCACGGCGGCGCTGGAGGCGGCCGGCATGAAGGTGCCCTCCGCGAGCAGGTGGCTGGAGCTGGAACGCCTCGCCGAGGGCAGCGTCCGCACCGCCCTGCAGCTGGCGACCGGCGGCATCGACCTCTACGAGCGCATCGCCCAGCTCCTCTCCCGCCTGCCCGCCGTCGACTGGCCGGCGCTGCACACGCTGGCGGATTCCCTCGCCACCGACGCCCAGTCGCAGCGCCTGGAGATGTTCCTTGGCGCCCTCCTCGACAGCCTCGCCCGCCTGATCCGCGCCGCCGCCGCGCGCCATGGCACGCCTGCGGAGACCGCGCTCGCCACCCGCCTGATCCCCGAGGCCCGCCTCCCCGCCTGGGCCGTGACGTGGCAGGCGATCCTGCGCGACAAGGCCGATGCGGAGGAGCTGAACCTCGACCGCAAGGCGCTGATCGTGCGCACGTTCGCGCGGATCGAGGCGGCGAGCCGAGGGTAGGTTGGATCAACACCGGTGCAGAGCCAGCACTATTGGCGGGTGCGTTGCCCTCGACATTGCATGGTCCACGTTCAAGCTGACGCGCTGTCGACCGGCGTAAAACTCCGTGTAGATCCGGCGAGCGGCTCCAGCCGCGGGGTTGCTGGGTCCCGCCGCCGGGCGCCTCAGCTCTTGGAAGCGTTGGGCAACGGCAGTCGCCCGCTGGAGCTCGAGCGCGATGGCAACAACAAGCTCCAATCCATGCGAGAAGGCACGAGCCAAGCGGGCAAGGCGCGTGCGCTTGCGACTGAACGCATGCATCGGCCCAACCGAATCGGAAGCTGCGCGGTAGGCCGTCACTTCGTGCCGATGCCGATGTTGATCGGGTTGGTCAGCTTGGCCGTGTCGCCGTTGCCGGCGCGCTCGCGCACCAGGCGATTGAGCCCCTGCTGGATCACATCGCGCTCGCCGCTTGTCAGCTTCAGGTCGCCGAGCACCAGCTCGACGATGGGGTTGCTCCACACCAGCCAGTCCCACAGCTCTTTCCCGCTCCGGAACTCGGTTGCTTCGGTGATCGTCTCAACCTTGACGTCCTTGAGGCCGGCAGCAAGGAGCTCCATGCGCAGGCGCTCCGGATCCTGGAGCTGGAAGGGGAGTGGAGGCGGGTCCACCGGCGGGCCCTTGAACTCGGGACGAACAGACTGAATGGCGGCGATAAGGAAGCCGAAGAACTCGATCTTGTGCGGATCGCCGTAGACGTGCATCAGCACGCGGCCGCCGGGCTTGACCACGCGGGCCATCTCGCGAAGGCCCCCCGGCATATCGGGGAACAGCATGACACCGAACTGCGATCCAGCCAAGTCGAACGCGTCATCGGCGAGCTGAAGCGCATGTCCGTCCATGACCCTGGTCTCGATGTCGAGGCCCTCCCGCCGGGCACGAGCACGGAGCAGATCGAGCATCACAGGGGACTGATCGACGGCCAGAACATGGGCGCCGAGGCGCGCCGCGGGTATGCTGAGGGCGCCGCTCCCGGCTGCAACGTCGAGGAAGCGCGCGCCCGACGCGAGCCCGGCCCGACGCAAGCCTTCGTTGCCCAGCCACATCTGAGTCGGGGTATTGGTGCGGTCATAGCCTGGTGCGATTGCGTCCCAGGCAGCCCGTGTGCTTTCCATTGCGTCCATGGGTGTCTCCTGTTGCGAGAAGTCAGACTCCGCCGAGCGGGCAAGAGGACAACGCTACGGGAGGGGGAGAGGCCGCGCTTCGGGCAAACGCCCCAATTTGGGTGCCGGGGGAATGGGTGATTCCACCCAGCCGCTGCTGGCGCCGGCCGGTGGTTCAAATGAGCTTGTGCCGGTAAGCAAAGGCCGTCGCGGCAGCGCGCGAGGACACGTCGAGCTTGTTGAAAATGTTGCTGACATGCCGGTCGATCGTCTTTTCGCTCAAGGAGAGCCCGCCGGCGATGGCTTTGTTGGTGTCGCCAGCCGCGACCAGGCGTAGGATCTGCAGCTCGCGAGCCGTCAGCCCATGGGAAGGTCCGGAAGAGGATCCCCTCATGAGGGTGTGGACCCGAGTGAGATCCGGCATAGCGCCCAGGCGCTCGAATGCCGCCTTGGCAGCGGCGAGCTCAAGGGTGGCGCCATCCTCGTCGCCGAGGGCGCGGCAGGCCAGTCCAATGAGCACGCGCACGCGGGCCGCGGCATAGGGTGCCTCGATCCGCTGCCAGACATCGAAGGCGTGGCGCAGCGCGCCGAGGGCCGCCTGCGCTTCGCCTTCGGTCACGTTCACCGCTCCGCGCGCCTGCGCCGCGATCGCGCCCGGCACGCCCGTGTCGAACCCCCTGGCAAGCTCCTCCAGCTCGCCGCAGGCATTGCGCGCGTCCTCGACATGATCCGCTGCCAGCATGATTTCGACATACGCGGGCAGCAGGGCCATGCGTTTCAGCCGGCCATGGGTCGTACTGACGACACGTCGGATGGCGGTGGCGGCCACGTCGGCACGGCCCTGAACCACGCGCAACTGTGCCAGACCGGGCTGGGGGTCGAGGCCCATCTGGCTTGCACCGCGATACGCCTCCTCGGCTGCCGTGAGCTCTCCCTTCAGACGATGCACCTCCGCTTGCTGATAGAGCGCGGCTGCGACACCCTGCTTGTTGACCCCCTGCGAGCGGGCGCAAGCACCGCGCGCCTCATCCAGGGCCTGCGGCCAGGCACCTTCCAACTGCATGATCCCAGCGCGATGCACCCGACAGATGCCGGCAAAGGCAACCATCTCAGGCTGTCCCTCGCACCATCGTGTGAGGGCAGCCGTCCACTCGCGCATGCGATCGAGCGCGTAGACCTGCTGACAGGCTTCGATGACGCTGCAGTAGACCAAGCCCGTCATGACGGGTGACAGCTCTCCCGAGGTCACCGCCAGCATGGTCTCATCAAGAAGGGCAAGACCGGCCTCGACCTGCCCCTGCTGCAATCGAACCCGGCCCTGCTGGTGGCGCGCACAGGCAACGAGGTCGGCGTCGCCGCAGCCCTCCCCGATTGCGGCGGCGTTGACGGCGGCCGTATACGCAGCCTCGAAGTTACCCGTCTCGAGGTGCCGCTCGACGACCGGCAGCAGCAGATAGCCGCGTTCGGCGCACTCGCGCGTCTCATGCTGGAGCGACCGTTCCGCGCGACCGAGCCACCCGGTCGCACGGCCCGTTTCGCCCCGAAAGAGCAGACGGAACCCGAGCCAGAACGCGCAGCGGGCAGCACGGCGGCACTGACCCTGCTCCCGATGCGCATTGTAGGCCCGTTCAAGCGCCCCGAGGTAGTCATCGTCACGACCGATGAGATATGCGGCCGTCGCGAGCAGCTCGACATCCTGAGCCTGCAGGGCGGATTTCCGGTCAGCGCGCAAGAACGCCTGGTACGCATCCGCCCAGGCACGCTGCTGGTACGACTTGCGCGCTCGATCGAGGTGGCAGCTCACACCTCCCGGACAGCCATTTGCGTGCTTCATCGCTTCGGCTCTCGAAGCTCCCAGATTGCCAATCTACGCAGCCGTTGCATAACTGAATTTGGACGTGGCTTCCGGCAGGGTCTGCCTAGCTTGGTTGCTAGCCAAGATCTTTGGAGCTTTTCACACGAGAACGGCAGAAAGTGGCACTGAGCCACTGGAGAGCCACCGGACGTTGGCGGAGCACGAGAGCCACCAAATCCGTAGAGCAATCGATGTGCTCAGCCAGCGCGATCACATTTCCGTGAGTGCGCCGGCGAGATTGGTGATCCGCAGCCGGAGCTCAGGTTGGAGCTGAAGGATCTCGCCGACAGCCAACGGCTGCCCGACGGCGCCACACGGCCGCCGCGGCGGCCGGAGGTCGATGCGAAATGCATCCCCGGCAGGATTGAATCGGAATGTCAGAGCTTCACCATTCCGGAGATCGCAAGGCCCGAGTGCCTGCCTCCCCGCGATGGGCGGCCCCGCGCCATGGCGCATGCAACGCTGGACTCGCTGCTCACTAAGCTGGTGATAGGTGCACGGCCGCGGTTGCCGGTCTGGCGTGCGACCGGTGATGCTTGCTGGAGCGATTCGTTGTGATCGATCCGGTAGGTTCGCGATGACCCAGCAGTTTGCCGTACCCGAGCCGCAGCTCGACGCCCCTGAGCCGTTCTATGTGCGCATGGGCGATGTGCTCGTCATTCTCTCTGCCACCCTGGTGTCGCTGGCCGGCGGTGCCTGGCTGATCGCCCAGCTCGGCGCCGAGCTGTCCCACGCCATCCTCGCGGCGCTGGGCACCTATTGCGTGCTGCTCCTGCTGCACGTCCTGACCCGCCGCGCCCTGAGCCCGAAGGACGGGGACGATACAGCCGCCGTGGAGGACGAGGGCGACGTGCACTGGCAGACCGGGGCCGCGGCCTTCGAGGCCGCGCTGGCCCGGCAGTCGGCGGAAGCGGGCCACGGAACCGATGACGAGCGCTCGGCCGCCGCCGAGCCGGCCC
>JBAPMW010000338.1:0-3214 GCA_049278815.1 Hyphomicrobiaceae bacterium | reverse complement strand
CTCCAACGCCCCGACGTGCAGACCCTCGATCAAGATCGACGCCTCGCACTGCAAATGCAATAAATGCATTTTATGCTTGATAGTATCGCAAACTGGATTATTGCCTACCCTCCTGCTCTGTCTTGCGGACCTGCGGACAGCACGCGACAAAATTTGGCGTAACTCATCCCGTTCGCGCCATAGGCCGGTGCCGCAACGACTTACCAACTGGGGTCGGTGATGGCTCACGATGCACTTCTCGATTCAATTCAAGGGCTTATTCGGTCCCTGGTGACTTGTGCGAATCCCGTAGCCCCGAGGGTCTGACGCCTCCCGGCCCCTTGCCATCTCCGCCCGCCCATGCCACGTGACGCCTGCCTGGGTCGGGGATTCGCGGCAGGGCACTGCACTGTGTGTGGCGTTGCGTCGACTGGCATTGAGGCAACGACGGGCTTACGTCATGGCAGTGTTTCGCCTGGGGGCTTTGCGCGACCTGTTCGGCCGGACCGACGGCGGCTCCAAGCAGGCCGAGCCTGAGGCAGCGCCGCCGCAGCCCCAGCTTGGCCTGACGCTTGTACCGCCGCCGGCTGCACCGGAGCCCGCGCCAGCCCCCGCCAGGGAGCCGGCGCCTCGATCTGCTGCCGCGCAGGCGCCAGAGAATGAGCCAGAGCAGCAACCGTCGAGCCAACCGCAGCGTGGAGGGAAAGAGAAAGCCGTGGCGCGTGCCGTTCGCAAGCCTGCCGAGGCGTCCGACAGCTACACCGCCGCGGACATCGAGGTGCTGGAAGGCCTCGAGCCGGTGCGGCGCCGCCCCGGCATGTACATCGGCGGCACCGACGAGAAGGCGCTGCACCACCTGTTCGCCGAGGTGATCGACAACGCCATGGACGAGGCCGTCGCCGGCCACGCCACCTGGATCGAGGTGGAGCTGGAGGAGGGCGGCTGGCTCACCGTCAACGACAACGGCCGCGGCGTGCCCGTAGATCCGCACCCCAAGTTCAAGTCCAAGTCCGCCCTCGAAGTGATCATGACCACGCTGCACTCGGGCGGCAAGTTCGACTCCAAGGTCTACAACACCTCCGGCGGCCTGCACGGCGTCGGCGTGTCGGTGGTCAATGCGCTCTCCGAGAAGCTGGAGGTTGAGGTGGCGCGCGGCCAGCAGCTCTACGCCATGGAGTTCAGCCGCGGCGCGCCGCTGGGCAAGCTCAGGAGCCTCGGCCCCACCAAGAACCGGCGCGGCACCAAGGTGCGCTTCCGGCCGGATGAGACCATCTTCGGCAAGGGCGCCCACTTCAAGCCGCAGCGCCTGTTCCGCATGGCCCGTTCCAAGGCCTACCTGTTCGGCGGCGTCGAGATCCGCTGGACCTGCGCCAGGTCGCTCATCGTGGACGACACGCCCGAGAAGGCCACCTTCCACTTCCCCGGCGGCCTCAAGGAGTATCTGGAGGCCACCATCAACGGCGCCACCCGCGTCACCAAGGATCTGTTCGCCGGCCGCATCGAGAAGGCGAACGGCCACGGCTCGGTGGAATGGGCGGTGTGCTGGGTGGCCGACCGCGACGGCTTCCTCCACTCCTACTGCAACACCGTGCCGACGCCCGACGGCGGCACGCACGAGAGCGGCCTCCGCGCCGCCTTGAGCAAGGGCCTGCGCGACTTCGGCGAGCGCGTCGGCAACCGCAAGGCGGCGCAGGTGACAGCCGAGGACGTGCAGGGCACGGCCACGGCGATGCTGTCCGTGTTCATCCGCGAGCCCGAGTTCCAGGGCCAGACCAAGGACAAGCTCGCCACCCAGGAGGCCTCCCGCATCGTCGAGAACGCGGTGCGCGATGCCTTCGACCACTGGCTGACGGACTCACCCCAGCAGGCGACGCGGCTGCTGGAATGGGCCATCGACCAGGCCGAGGACCGCCTCAAGAAGAGGCGCGAGAAGGAGATCGGCCGCCAGAACGCCGGCCGCAAGCTGCGGCTGCCCGGCAAGCTCGCCGACTGCTCGCTCAGCTCCAAACAGGGCACCGAGATCTTCATCGTCGAGGGCGATTCGGCCGGCGGCTCCGCCAAGCAGGCGCGCGACCGCGAGCGACAGGCGATCCTGCCGCTGCGCGGCAAGATCCTCAACGTCGCCAACGCCTCCTCGCAGAAGCTGTCGCAGAACCAGCTCCTGTCCGACCTGGTGCAGGCGCTCGGCGCCGGCACGGGAGCCAAGTACCGCGACGAGGACCTGCGCTACGAGCGGGTAATCATCATGACCGACGCCGACGTGGACGGCGCCCACATCGCCTCGCTGCTGATTACCTTCTTCTACCAGGAGATGCCGCAGCTGATCGAGAACCAGCACCTGTTCCTGGCGCTCCCCCCCCTCTACAAGCTCACCCACGGCGCCAAGTCGGTCTACGCCCGCGACGACAAGCACAAGGACGCGCTCATCAAGAGCCAGTTCGCCCACAACGCGAAGGTCGAGGTGAACCGGTTCAAAGGTCTCGGCGAGATGAACGCCTCCCAGCTGAAAGAGACCACCATGGACGCAACCAAGCGCACCCTGCTCCGGGTCGAGATCGTCGGCGACCGCGCCGCCACCACCGACGCCGTCAACGCCCTCATGGGCTCCAAGCCCGAGGCCCGCTTCCGGTTCATCCAGGAGCGGGCGGCGTTTGCCAAGGATTTGGATATCTGAGGTGACGCGGCCGACCGGCGCGCAGCTGATGGTTAGGCTCGGTCCGCGCTTTTGAAGACTCTTGCAATCTACGCGCACCTCGCCGAAGCTTACCCCGAAATTACTAGGGGGGACAATCCGGTGAGCGCGAATCGAATCCCTGCAACCGTGGCCATGCTCGTCATGGCTAGCGTCGGCTCGGCGGCGCAGACGCAGCAGCAGCTCCAGGCGCGCGGCATCTCGCCGCCGTTCGCTCAGTACCTGCAGAGCAAGTCCAACCGCGACGTCATCAATCAGGTGATCCGGATGCAGGTTGGTCGCTATCCGGGCGCCTGTGCGGACATCGCCATCGACCCGAAATTCAAAGTCGTGGTGCATGCACCAGTGCAATTCGACGGCCAGCGGTTCACGGCCGGCGTCTGGAAGGAGACCGTGCAGGCGACCTCGTGCGGCAAGGCGCGCGTGCACAACGTGCATACCTTCGTCCGGCCGGACGGCAACCTGCAGCGCAGTCCAATGCTGCCCGGATCGACCATCGCAGACATCCTGCTCCAGGGCGATGCAGCAAGGATGCTCTATATC
>JBAPMW010000337.1:0-1698 GCA_049278815.1 Hyphomicrobiaceae bacterium | reverse complement strand
GTGGCGGTGTCGTAGAAGTAGTAGCACCGCGTCCGCTGCAGCAGGTTGCCGCCCGTCGAGGCCATGTTGCGCAGCTGCTGCGAGGCGCCGGAGAGGATGGCGCTCGCCAGGATCGGGTAGCGCTGCTCGATAAGAGGGTGATAGGCAAGATCGGTGTTCGGCACCAGCGCGCCGATGCGCAGGCCGCCCTCCGGCGTCTCCGCCACCTGCCGCAACGGCAGCCGCGAGATGTCGATCAGCCGCGTCGGCTTCTCCACGCCCTCCTTCATCAGGTCGAGCAGGTTGGTGCCGCCGGCGATGAGCTTCGCACCCGGATCGGCGGCCATCTGGCGCACGGCATCGGCCACATCGGCAGCGCGGGCATACTGAAAATCGATCATGACCGCTCCATCACCTCAAGGATCGCCGCCGCGATGTTGGGATAGGCGCCGCAGCGGCAGATGTTGCCGCTCATCAGCTCGCGAACCTCATCCGCGGTCCTGGCCCGCCCTTCCGCGATCAGGCCGGCGGCGGAGCAGATCTGTCCGGGCGTGCAATAGCCGCACTGGAAGGCGTCGTGCTCGATGAAGGCCCGCTGCAAGGGGTGCAGCGCACCGTCGGCGGCGAGCCCCTCGATGGTCGTCACCCGCGCGCCGTCCTGCATCACCGCCAGGGCGAGGCAGGCGTTGATGCGCCGGCCGTTGACGAGCACGGTGCAGGCCCCGCACTGGCCGTGGTCGCAGCCCTTCTTGGAGCCCGTGAGATCGAGATGGTCACGCAGAGCGTCAAGCAGCGTCGTCCACGGCGCCACGTCGAGCCGCGCCGCAGTGCCGTTGACGGTGAGGGCGACCGAGACTTTTCCCGGCACCGCAATGGCTTCACCGTCCGCAGGCCGGCTATCGGGCGTTTGCCCCATCGGCGGTCTCCATAGAGGCGGTGTGTGCGACCACACTATGGGCGGCGCATTCGTGCAGACTCTATCCGGAACAACCCTGAAAGGCGCAACGGGCTCCCCGCTCCGGTTCACGTCACGCCTGCGCCGGGCCGAGGGCCCCGGCAGGCCTGGGCGATATCGGTTGTTACAGCAGTCGCGGATTGTGCTTAGGAGAAGCGCGCCGGCTGGCACACCGCGCAAGCTCGCCGTCTCCGGTCTCATTGAGGACGTCATCGAGCGCGAGGTCGCGCGCCTCGGTCCCCACGGCGGCAGGTTCGGGGTCGGTATGAAGCGGACGCCCTAGCTCTAGAGCGCTTTCCAGGTGATATGAGGCGGAGCAACCCATCTGCACGACCGGCTTGCCGGGTCAAATAGATCGCTCTCCTCTCCGTCATCCCTGTACCTCTCGACCACGGTGACGGGAAGACGATGTTGCCTCAGGTCACGCGTAGTGAAGCGCAGCGGAACGAAGCGTGACCTGAGGCGGCGAGCGCCGACGGGCGTAGAACCGAGCCGATTCGCCGAAAGCGACCACGTCATCCCCGTGCCTTGAGCACTTGCCCCGGAGCCGTGCCTCGGCGGATTGCGAATCGATGTCCAGTGGGAAGACCGCGCCCAGCTCTTGAGCTGGAGAGCGCCAGTACAGGGAGCGACAGGGATCGCGACATGGCTTGGCAATGGGCTTGGCAATGTGCCCGACAAGGCAAGGGGGAAGCACATGAAGCAAGCGAGCCGACAGTGGTTTGCCGGCGTTGATTGGGCAAGTGACAAGCACGACGTGTCGC
>JBAPMW010000336.1:0-2621 GCA_049278815.1 Hyphomicrobiaceae bacterium | reverse complement strand
GCCTGGTGCTGCTGCAGGTCGCGGCGGGCGCGTTCGTAGCCGGACTCAGGGCGGGATCGGGCTGGAACACCTGGCCGCTGATGGACGGCGAGCTCATTCCGCGGGGCTGGGACGCCCTGTCGCCCTGGTGGCTGAACCTGTTCGAGAACGCGCTCACCGCGCAGCTCAACCATCGCCTGCTGGCCTATGCCATCGCCGCCGCCGTGCTGTGGCACCTGTGGTCGCTGCAGCGCGCCCGCGCCGGCAGCGCGGCGCTGAGGTCGGGGGCGGTCCTCGCCGCCGCCGTCCTCGCCCAGTCTGGGCTCGGCGTCTGGACGCTGCTGGCGCACGTGCCCATCCCGCTCGCCCTGCTGCACCAGTCCGGCGCAGTCGCTCTCCTCGGCGTGGCGCTGTGGCATTGGCATCGGCTGCGGCACGCGTAGGCCCCTTGGGGGCGGCTCCGGCCGGCGTTGCGCCGCGGGCACAGGGGTTGCGCCGGGTGCAACCATGACGGTCGGCCGCGATTGCGGCCGGCGGCGCTTTGGCGGACACTGAGGGCTGCCCGAGACCCGCATTAGAGGGTGGCGTCATGCGAACCGTGCGACTGTGGCTGTCAGCGCTGCTGGCTTGCGGCGTCCTTGGCTTGGCACCCTGGCCGGCGGCGGCGCAGAACGGCATCAACCCCAGCCGCGACTGCCAGACCCTGCTGACCTGCCGGTTTACCAGGGGCGGCATCTATCGCGGATGCCTGTCCTCGTACTCCTGCCGCGTCTGCCGGCTGGTGGCGGCGCCGTGCAGCATCGGTCCCGGCAGCCGCGTGTGCCAGCGGATGCAGTGCACCTGGGGCTGAAGCCCGGACCTCGCCGCGCATCATGCATCGTCGCCAAGGTCTGAGATCGCGTCGATGAAATCCTGATCGGCCTTCGCGTGCCGGCTCTTGGCGACCGCCAGCGACTCCCGGTGCGCCTCCTCGGCGAAACCGGGCGCGCGCACGTCCGCCTCGACCACGCGAATGCGGCCATGCGAGCGAGACCTGGGTTTGGAGCTTACCGCGATTTCCACGTCGTGCCCGAGCGCGGTCAGCAACCGCATCAGCCGCTCGCTGGAGAAATTGGCAAGGCGGCCGTTGAGAAGGGCGGAGACCTTGGGCTGGTCGATGCCCATCAGGTCCGCGGCGGCTGTCTGAGTCAGCCGCCGGCGCTTGAGACTCTGGCGGACGTGGCTGGCGAGCTGCGCCTTGGTCAGCTCCTCCTCGGGCTCGGCGAAGCCAAGATCGGCGAACACGTTGCCGCTGCTCGGTGTTACGGCGATGTCTTCCTTGGCTGCGCGTCTCTTGCCCATTGCCGGTAGTCCTCCTCGGCGCGCTTAGGCGCCCGCTACGCCGCGATCAGCCAGGGCCCTACCTTGGGCGCGCGTCGGTCGCGATGCGACGGGCGCATGAGCGTCGCCGCCTCCAGGCGCAGCTCCTCGGCGAGGGTGGCGTCGTCGGCGACGTGGGCGAGGAACAGGAACCGCAGGGCGCGGTCGGCGGGGCCGGCGTCGGTCTTGCCCTTCTCGTAGTTGGCGATGGTCTGCTCGCTGACCCATAGCTCCTTGGCCAGCCCGGCCTGCGTTGCGCCGAGGCGCTTGCGCAGGAAGCGCATCTCAGGCCCGGTCAACCGCTCGGGCTTGCGGACAAGGGTGAAGGCGATGGCCATGATGAGGTCGGGGAGGTGGTCGATGGTGACCAGCTCGCCATAGTCGGCATCGCGCTCGATCTTGACGCCGTTGAGGAGGTAGACGTTGGGCAGGCCCGAGCCCTTGAAGTGATAGGGCTCCGCCAGATGGCGGCGGCCCTTGAGAGCGAGCTGGTAGCGTGGGCTCATGGGTCCATCCATTCCACGGTGACGAAAATCAGCCTGCTCTCACGCACCACCACGGTGACCACGCCTGCCTCCCGCGAGGTCCACGGCAGCTTGCCGACCACCGTGCACCGCCATTCGCCCTCCCGTCTGCCGCCCGCGATCGGCCCTTCGATGCTGCCCTGGTCCACGATCTGGAGCACGTCGTCGATATCGAAGCCGCGCTCCACCATGCGCTCATCGAAGGCATGGCGGGAGAAGCTGTAGGCGCCGGCTGCGGCCAGCTGCCGGATGGTGGCCATCAGGCTGCCGGGGTGAGGCGGCTTCGTCATGGCGCCCTACCTATAACATTTATAGTCTGAGACTTGATAAACGTCAAGCTCGGCGACGACACTGGTTGGATTGCCCCGCGGATGACGTGACAGTTGTTCCTTATTTGTTCTATATAAGCAAGCGCCAATACTCAACCCGAAAGTGCGCTGTCAGCGTGTGATACCTAACCTCGATGCCCGCCTTCGCGGGCATTATGTGCCGCGGCCGCTGCGCGGGCATGGCGTTTGCCCACGATGAGGTTGGGGAGCTGGTCGATGGCGGCGCGCTCCCCGTAGTCGGGATCGCCGCGACGCGACAGCGCCACCGACCTCGCCACCCACTCCAACGTCATTCCCGCGCAGGCGGGAACCGAGTGCACCTTACAGCGCGGCGCTCTCGGTGAGGCCCGCGCGGAGAGCGGGCTCAGCATGCAACGCAGGTTGCCCTTGTTGTGAGGTGACCTGGGTCCCCGCCTGCGCGGGGATGACG
>JBAPMW010000335.1:0-2484 GCA_049278815.1 Hyphomicrobiaceae bacterium | reverse complement strand
GACCGTCGCACTCCTTACGTTGACCGGCACGCTGCTCGGCATGGCAACCCTTGCCCCCGCGGGCGCAGCGGAGCGCGAGCAGGTGCGTGCCGTCGTCAACCTGATCTCCGCGGTGAAAATGCCGTTCCCGGAGAAGCTCCGCAACAATCTGTCGCACACCGAGATCGTGAAGCTCGACACCAACGGCTCCACCACGGCCTGCCTGCGCCTCGATGACAAGTTGAGGTGGTGCTACGAGCACATCGCCGCGACGGGCGCGCGGGCTGAGATGCTGCGCATCCGCGCCGAGGCAATCTCCGATCCGGTGCCGGGCCAACTCTTTCAATACGCAGTCGATTTCGACCTCGACGGGCAAGCCGATCTCGGCAGCACCACCAAGATCGAGGGCGAGCCGCACGCCCCGATCGGCAAGGTGGTGCAGTTCTTTCATCGCGGCACGGGCCGCGGCGACCAGTTCCGCGCCGACGTGCAGAAGCTGTTCGACGAGGGTATTCAGATTGCGCTGAAATATCTGGGCGAGTAGCCCGTCGGCCGTTCGACCAAGGCGGCCTCGCGTCACCTGGAGGCCGCCGGCTCTTCGCCGCTGCAGCATTCCGCATTGCGCGTGCGTCCCAAACAGTGATGCCGTGCGGCATCATTGCGCCTTCTTGGGCGCACAAGCGGAACCTTGGGCGCAGCCGTGGCTTATTATTAACCTTGGGCTCCACCGTGAGAGAGGGAGCCCGTTGTGGTGACGGCAACGGCTCGTATGGGAAGGTATTGCCAATGCTCAACAAATCGCAGGGTATCGTGCTCGCCGCTGGCCTGCTGCTGCTCGGGATGCCGCCTCCGCCCGCCCAGGCGGCCGAGCGCGAGGACGTGCGCAAGGTCATCAATCTGGTGTCCTCTGTAAAGATGCCCTACCCGGAGAACCTGAAACGGAATCGCGCCAAGACCGAGGAGGTGTGGATCGAGCGACGTGGCACCACCACCGGCTGCATCAGGCTCGAGAAGACCCGTTGGTGCTACGAGCATATTCACCCCGAGGGCAACCGCGCCGAGATGCTGCGCATCCGCAAGGAGCCGACGAGGGGCATCGTGATCGGCGAGCTGTTCCACTACGTCGCCGACTATGACCTCGACGGCCTCATAGATCTGGGCTCAACCACCAGGATCGAGGCCCTCAATGAACGGCGCCCCGTTACCCCAATTGCCGACGTGATCAAGTTCTACCACCGCAGCACCAAGCGCGGTGACGAGCACGCCGTCGAGTACCAGAAGATGTACGACGAGGGCATCCAGGTCGCTCTCAAATATTTTGGCGAGTAGGTCGGGGCGGGTGCGGCGAGGGGTCCGCCAACGCGCGGGGAAGTCGCTGGAACGTAGGGCGGATTAGATTAGGGCGAAGCCTGTAATCCGTCAACAATCGACAGCAGCAAGGGCGGGTTATGCGCTGCGCGCTAACCCGCCCTACGACACTCGCGCAGCCCCCCTCTTGTTTGGCTGTCAGGAACCGCGGGCTGCGGTTGATCGTCCCAAAGGCGTGGGAGATCGGGCGCAGGAGATAACGCCGCAGGCCCCGCGCTTGCTGGCACGGGCGCCATTTCCTACAGTCTCCAGGCCTTAGAGCTGGGGAGGCCGGCGGCTGCACATGCGCTTCGATGGAACGACCGACTACGTTGCCACCGACGACCTGAAGGTCGCTGTCAACGCCGCCATCACCTTGCAGCGGCCGTTGCTCGTCAAGGGGGAGCCCGGGACCGGCAAGACGGTGCTGGCCATCGAGGTGGCCAAGGCCCTGCGTGCAGCGCTGATCGAGTGGCACGTCAAGTCCACCACCAAGGCGCTGCAGGGCCTTTACGAGTACGACGCCGTGAGCCGCCTGCGCGACAGCCAGCTGGGCGATGCGCGCGTGGCCGATATCGCCAACTACATCCGCAAGGGCAAGCTGTGGGAGGCCTTCACCCACCCCGAGCGCCCTGTGCTGCTGATCGACGAGATCGACAAGGCCGACATCGAGTTCCCCAACGACCTGCTGCAGGAGCTCGACCGCATGGAGTTCTACGTCTACGAGACGCACGAGACCGTCAGGGCGCAGCACCGGCCGGTGGTCATCATCACCTCCAACAACGAGAAGGAGCTGCCCGACGCCTTCCTGCGCCGCTGCTTCTTCCACTACATCAAGTTCCCGACGCCTGAGACCATGCGGGCGATCGTGGAGGTGCACTTCCCCAACCTGAAGGGGCGGCTGGTCTCGGAGGCGCTCAAGGTGTTCTACGATGTGCGGGAGGTGCCGGGCATCAAGAAGAAGCCCTCCACCTCCGAGCTGCTCGACTGGATCAAGCTGCTCCTGAACGAGGACATCTCGCCCGAGACGCTGCGCGAGAGCGATCCGAGGAAGCTGATCCCGCCGCTGCATGGGGCGCTGCTCAAGAACGAGCAGGACGTGCACCTGTTCGAGCGCCTGGCCTTCATCGCCAAGCGCCAGGGCGCGCCGCAACAGTA
>JBAPMW010000334.1:0-3394 GCA_049278815.1 Hyphomicrobiaceae bacterium | reverse complement strand
GTGTCAGACCCAGAGGGTCTGACACCGCTACATATGCCCGACCTCGTCGGGGATGTCGTAGAAGGTCGGGTGCCTATAGGGTTTGCGCTCGGGCGCCGCCGGCTCGAGCAGCACATCCCGGTCGCCCGGCTCCGAGGCGACGATGGCCCTGGACGGCACCACCCAGATGCTCTGCGCCTCGCCGCGCCGCGTATAGACGTCGCGGGCGTTCTGCAACGCCATCTCGTCGTCCGTGGCGTGCAGGCTGCCCACGTGCTTGTGGGCGAGGCCGTTGCGCGGGCGCAGGAACACCTCGTAGAGCGGCCAGTTCTTCTCGGACATCTCAAACCTCCGCTAGAGCGGTGCGGTTACGGTGTGCTCCACCGACGTCATGCCCGCGCAGGCGGGCACCCAGGTCACTTGCAAGCGGTGGCAACCGCGTTGGAAGCGCGGCGCGCTCGAAGCCAGCGCCTCACCGAGAGCAAACCCTTGCTGCGAGGTGCCCTGGATCCCCGCCTTCGCGGGGATGACGCCGTGGTGGGGGATGTGTCTCTTGCGCAGCATCGGATTCGTTTCGGTGTTCCGGTCGAAGCGTGCCTGTGGCCAACTATTCCGCCGCAACCGGCATCGCCTGCCGCGCCGCACGCTTGGCGGCGAACGCCTCGGCCGCCTCGCGCACCCAGGCGCCGTCGTCGTGCGCTGCGCGCCGCGCATTGAGGCGCTGGCGGTTGCACGGGCCCTCGCCTTTGACCACCCGCCAGAACTCGTCCCAGTCGATGGGGCCGATGTCCCAATGCCTGGTCGCCCCGTTCCAGGCCAGCGCCGGATCAGGCACCTTGAGACCCAGGTAATGGGCCTGCGGCACGGTCGCGTCGACGAACTTCTGGCGTAGCGCGTCGTTGGAGAAGCGCTTGATCTTCCAGCGCATCGCCTGCTCGGAATGCACGCTGTCCTTGTCCGAAGGACCGAACATCATGACCGACGGCCACCACCAACGGTCGAGCGCGTCCTGCGCCATGGCCCGCTGCTCGGGGCTCCCGCGCGCCAGCGTCATCATGATCTCGTAGCCCTGGCGCTGATGGAAGCTCTCCTCCTTGCAGATCAGGATCATGGCGCGCGCGTAGGGGCCGTAGCTGCAGCGGCACAGCGGGATCTGGTTCATGATCGCCGCGCCGTCCACCAGCCAGCCGACGGTGCCGATGTCGGCCCACGACAGCGTCGGATAGTTGAAGATCGAGGAGTACTTGGCCTTGCCGGAAAGCAGCTGGCCCACCAGCTCCTCGCGGGCGACGCCGAGCGTCTCGGCGGCGCTGTACAGATAGAGCCCGTGGCCGGCCTCGTCCTGGATCTTGGCCAGCAGCTGCAGCTTGCGCTTGAGGCTGGGCGCGCGCGTCAGCCAGTTGCCCTCCGGCTGCATGCCGACGATCTCGGAGTGCGCGTGCTGCGAGATCTGCCGGATCAGCGTCTGGCGATAGGCCGTGGGCATCCAGTCGGTTGGCTCGATGCGCTCCTCGGCATGGAGGCGCGCCTGGAACCGGGCCAGCCGCTCCGGGTCATCCGGGGGGTTGCTCAGGGGCCGTTCGAGGCTCAGGGCCTGGGTGTACATGCCGACCTCCGATCAGGCCGCAGGACAAGCGAGGCGCGTTACACCCCATGCGAGCGCCGCGCAAGCGATGCGCATGGATCGGCGCAACGCGGCGGACGCCTTGTTGCGCGCTACGACTAATATGTCACAGAAACAATGAACGCGCAAGTTTTCTGTAACATATTGCGCTGCACCTACATCGCGCGAAAGCGCTCCGCCAGGGCCATGGAGGGCGGGGGTAGCGGGCCATCCTCGTTGACGACGTGCCGGTCAAGCCAACGCTCCGCGCCCGCGAGCGCCTGCCGGTAGACACCGCAGACCAATTCGAGGGCGCGGTTACCCGGCCAGTCCTCGGGCAGCATGGCGCGCGGCAGCAGCGGGTCGCGCAGCACGATGCGGCGCCAATCGTGGATCAGCAGGATGCGGAGCTGGAGCGCATGCATGTCGCCAAGCTGCGCGCCGCCCGCGATGTCCTCGGCCACAGGACCGAAGGCCTTGAGGAAGGCTCGGTAGGCAGCAGCAAGACCGTCGAGCTGCCAGCACACCTGGGCCAGCGCGCGCGCGCTCTCGGCGCTCTGGGGCCGCGTCGTCAGGAAGATGATGTCAGGACAGGCTGACGCCGTGCCGGCGGCTGGGGGCCCCTTGTCCGGCCCAATGCGCGGCCGCGCCATCACGTTGGAAGAGGCCTGACCCCAGCCCGCGCGCAGCATCCGGTCGCGGTGCGTTGCACGCAGCGCGGTGTCGGCGGTGGCAATCAGCGCGATCTCCATCTCCCCGGACCACGGTGGCTCGCAGGCGCGATAGATGCGAGCGGTTGCGGTCGCAAACTCCGAGGCGCCCCAGACCGACAGGCGGTAGTAGCTCTGCTTGCCGATGCGCGTGCGCTCGAACCAGCCGTCCGTCACCAGCCGCGAGATGGCGGTCCGCACCAGCCCCGGCTCCACGCCAAACCCGGCCATCAGGTCGAGCAGCGAGCCAAGCCAGAGCGAGCCTCCGCGCGGCACGATGGCGTCGCCATAGATGGTGACGATCAGCGAGCCGGCCCGCATGGGACGCCGGCGCTGGAAGCTGTCGAGGAGGGCGACGAGCTTGCGCGCGGCGGTTGTCACGACGTCCTGCGCTTCGGCTTTGGCGGCACCTTCGCCTTCAGCTTCGCGGCCTTGCCCTCAAGCATGAACGAGTGATGGATGAAGCGCTCTAGCGTCGTCATCATCGTGTCCAGAGCCTCCGGCGAAGGCTTCCAGCCGCGATGCATAGCTGCGCTCGCGGCATCAATCATGGTCGCCAAGTCTTCTTGCTCGTACTGACCGATTCGGCCGTGTGCCTTGAGTTCATCGATCTTTTCTTCGAAGGTCAGTGCCGAGTCGATTCCAAGCTTAGTGGTTGCAAGGTCGAAGACAGTCCGAACACCGCTTGCCGCGAGTACAGTGAGGTCATGGTCTAGTGCGGTGTAAGGACTGCCCAATAATTCCATCAAGTCGTCATGCTCGAACCCCCACAGCGCGGATAGCCAGTTGGGGCGCCCGCGCTTGGACAAGGATGGAAAATACGTGCTCTTTGGAATGAGTATCGGCGTGTCACTTTCCCCCTCATAATGCTCATCTTCTGAGGAGATTGAGATGTGCTGGTAATAGGGGACCTTGCAGCCCGCGCATTCCAGAAGCCGGTAGGTGTCACTTCCCCACAAGCCGGCGTGGTCAACGTTCCAACGAATCTCCTTTTCGCCGAGGATGGTTGCCCAACGGTTCCTGCCGCAATCCGGGCAATCGCCCTGGACCTGTGTTGGCGCCTGCTCTTCTGACATGCGGCCCTCCTGAGGCAGCCCTATAT
>JBAPMW010000333.1:0-2540 GCA_049278815.1 Hyphomicrobiaceae bacterium | reverse complement strand
GTCAGACCCAGAGGGTCTGACACCTTCACCCGCCCAACGCCCCCTGCGTGTTGACGTAGAGCGCGTAGATCGACTGGCTCGCGGCCATGAACAAGCGGTTGCGCTTGAGGCCGCCGAAGCAGACGTTGGCGCAGCGCTCGGGCAGCGCGATGCGGCCGATGGGCTTGCCGTCGGGGTTGAATACCAGGACGCCGTCCAGCTCCGCCGAGCCCATGCCCCAGCCGCACCACAGGTTGCCGTCGACATCGCAGCGCATGCCGTCGGGCGTGCCGCCGGGGCCGGCATCGATGAGGACCCGCTTGTTGGCGAGGCGGGTGTCCTCGTCCGTCACGTCGAAGGCAAGGATCTTGCGGTTGGGCACGCCGCGGCTCTCCACCACGTAGAGCATCGTCTCGTCCGGCGAGAAGCACAGCCCGTTGGGCCCCAGCACGCCCTCGGCCGCCACCGCCAGCCGCCCCGTCGCCGGATCGATGCGGTACACGTTGGCATCCACCTCGGGCTCGGCCTTGTAGCCCTCGTAGTCGCCGAGGATGCCGAACACCGGGTCCGTGAACCACACCGAGCCGTCCGATTTCACCACCACATCGTTGGGCGAGTTGAGGCGCTTGCCCGCGAGGTTGTCGGCCAGCACCGTGATGGAGCCGTCGTACTCGGTGCGGATGACGCGCCGGCCGCCGTGCTCGCAGGTGACGAGGCGACCCTGGCGGTCGCGGGTGTTGCCGTTGGCGAAGTTGGAGGGCTTGCGGAGCACGCTGACGGCACCCGTCTCCTCCTCCCACTTCAGGATGCGGTTGTTGGGGATGTCGCTCCACAGCAGGTAGCGCCCGTCGCCGACCCACACCGGCCCCTCCGCCCAGCGGCAGCCGGTGGCGAGGCGCTCCACGCAGGCGAGCTTGAGCCAGTACCTCTCGAACGCCGGATCGAGCGCGACGATGGCGGGGTCTGGATAGCGCGTGGCCTGCTGCCAGCCGTCGGCGAAGGTTGGGACGGGCGGCGTCGGTTGGCTCATCAGTGTGCTCCGTGCGGTGGTCCATCGATCCAGCACGCCACTATAACCGCCCTGTCCTGCGAGGCGTCACCTCAATCGTTCGGTTGATGCGGCAGCGGCGTGGCGATGCTACCAAAGCTCGCAGCCGCGGGGGCGACGCACAGAGCAGGCACGGTCCGAAGCCCGCAAGCTCGGCGGTCACCGATGCAGTCAGGAAAAGGAGCGTGCAATGAGCACTCTCAATCGTATCGTGTCGGCGGTGGTGTTCGCCGTGCTGTGGACGGCGGTCATGCTCTGGTGGTCCTCTCCCGATCGGGGGATGGCGCACGTCATCATCCTCTCCGCCATCGGAGTGGTGCTCGGCGTGCTTTGGTATTGGCTGTTCGGCTGGCTGCATCGCACCAAGGCCTAGCACGCAGCGGAATGGGGCCAGACCCGGCAGGGGGCCGATGCTGCGCCCCCCGCTACGTTGGGTCATCCTTCTTTCCGCCGACGTTTCAACCCGGATTCCGGCACCGCGCGCGCCCGGCGTCCATTGGGTGCTCGAACTGTAGCACCGATGGACCTCGCCCCAAGAGCCGACGGTCGACCGGGTGGAGGGCGTTATCGGCGCAATGCGGCTTCGCCTTATTGCGCCCTACGCTCTGCTTTAACCACCGGCAGAAATCTCGGTAGTAATCCACAGCGCAATGATCTCTTGGACACGAGATGGATCGGCGCACCTCCAGGCTACACCTCGCGCTTGGTAGCCACCAGCACCGCCGCGGGATACGCAAACCGCATCGTCTCCCCGTCCCGCCGCGCACCCACGCCCATGCTGTCGCCCTCCACCGAAGCGTCGAGCATCGCCCGCAGGCCGTCGCGGTCACCGCCCGCCGGGAAGGACATGGCGATGACGCGCTCACGCTCGGCCGGCACCTGATAGAAGTGCACCTCAGGTGCGGGAAGCCCGGCGATGGCATAGAGGCCAACGTGAAACGCCAGCGGACGGAGCTCGACCGTCGAAGGGTCGCGATGCCGCTCCATGGCGTTGAAGGCTGCCGCCTTGGCCGGATCGTCGGAGGCGACGGCGTCGCATAGCACGATGCGTCCGCCGGGGCGGACGACCCGCACCATCTCGGCGAAGGCGCGGGCCGGCTCCTGCAGGTGATGGAACGCGAACCGGGAGCTGACGATGTCGAACGCGCCGTCCGCGAACGGCAGGGCATAGGCGCTGCCGCGATGCCAGGCGACGTTGCCGACATGCGCGCGCGCCGCGAGCTTGCGGGCCTCCTCCAGCATGGCCTCCGTGGCGTCGAGCCCCACGGCCTCGCGCACACGGCGCGCGAACGCAACGACCACGGAGCCTGGTCCGCAGGCCACGTCGAGGGAGACGTCGGTTGCGCGCGGGCGAGCGGCCTCTACGAGCAGGTCGAGCGCCGCTTGGTTGTGCAGAGCGGGAGCGGCGGCGAAGTCGGCCGCCTGCCGGGTGAACTGGTCGGCGATCGTGGCGGCGTGCGCCGCGGGAGACGGTGCGGTCATGGGGGAGCGATGGTGTCAGACCCTCTGGGTC
>JBAPMW010000332.1:0-2071 GCA_049278815.1 Hyphomicrobiaceae bacterium | reverse complement strand
GACCCAGAGGGTCTGACACCTCCTCCACCCACGTCACGAACTCCTCCACCCCGATCCGCTCCGGCGTGAACGTGTTCACCTCCGCGTCCGGGTCCGGAAACCCAAGCGACATGCCGCACACGATCATCTGCTCCTCCGGGATGCCGATGCGCTGCTGCAGCACGTCGTGGAAGTTCAGGAACGCAGCCTGCGGGCAGGTCTCCAGGCCGAAGGGGCGGGCGGCGAGCATGACGTTCTGGATGAACATGCCGTAGTCGAGCCAGGAGCCCTGCTCCAGGTCGCGGTCGATGGAGAAGATGAGGCCCACCGGCGCGTCGAAGAACAGGAAGTTGCGGCGGTGCTGGGCGTGCATCTTCGCCTTGTCGTTGCGACCGATGCCGAGGAGGCCATAGAGCCCCCAGCCGCAGGCGCGCCGGCGCGCCAGGTAGGGCTCGTACCATTTCTCAGGGTAGTAGTTGTATTCGCGCGGGCCAACCTTGCCGGCGTCGTAGAGGTCGGCCAGCTCGCGGCTGATCGCCTCCTTCACGGCGCCGTCGAGCACCCATACCTTCCATGGCTGGATGTTGGAGCCCGACGGCGCGCGGCCGGCGATCTTGAGGATGCGCGCAACCAGCTCGCGTGGCACCGGCTTGGGCAGGAACGCACGGTTGCAGTGCCGGCCGACGATGGCCTCCTCGACGGTCATCATGCGGGGGTTCCCTTGCTGGCAGCGCGCGCTTGAAGCGGGCGCGCGATGGCGAGACTATGGGGCGGCTTCGATCGCACAACAACGATAGATAGCCGAGGCTGGCCCAACCCGACATGGGATGCGGCCGCGCCTTGGCCAAGGGAGGCATCGCACGTGAGCTTCGAGCGCCTGTTCCACCCGCGCGGCATCGCCATCGTCGGCGCCTCGGCCGACTTGAGCCGCATCAGCGGGCAGCCGATCAAGGCGCTGAAGGGCGCGGGCTACAAGGGCGGCATCTATCCGGTCAATCCCAAGTACCCCGAGATGCACGGCCTCAAGTGCTATCCCGACGCCGTCTCCATCGATGGGCCCTGCGACGTCGCGATCGTTGCCGTGCCCGCCGCCGCCGCCGCCGCGGCGATCCGCGACTGCGGCAGGGCCGGCATCCCGTTCGCCGTGGTGCTCACCGCCGGCTTCCGCGAGACCGGGGCCGAGGGCCGTGCCCTGGAGGAGGAGCTGAAGCGCACCGTCGCCGAGAGCGGCGTGCGGGTGGTCGGACCCAACTGCCAGGGCCTGCTGTCGCTGCACGACCGCGTGTGGGCTGCCTTCGGCAGCGTCGCCGACGAGACCGATTTCCGGCCCGGCTCCGTCTCGTGCGCGTTCCAGTCGGGCGGCTTCGGCTACGGGATCGTCAACCTCGCCGAGGCGCAGGGGCTGGGCTTCCGCTACTGCGTCTCGTCGGGCAACGAGACCGACATCGACATGCCCGAGCTGCTCTCCGCCTTCCTGGACGACCCCGGTACCTCCATCGTCTTCGCCTACCTGGAAGGCACCCCGGACGCGCGGCGTCTGCTCGATGTCGGCCGCAAGTCGCTCCAGACCGGCAAGCCCGTGATGGTCTGGAAGGCCGCCACCACCGAGGCCGGCATCAAGGCCGCCGCCTCGCACACCGCCAACATGACGGGCAGTGCCGACCTCTACCGCGCGGCCCTGCGGCAGGCCGGCCTGATCGAGGTGGACGACGTGGAGCCCATCGTCGACATCGCCAAGGTCTTCGCCCAGGGGCGCCTGCCCAAGGGCAACCGCGTGGGCGTGCTGTCGATCTCGGGCGGCTCCAGCATCGTCTACGCCGACGCGGCGGTGAAGGGCGGCCTGACGCTGCCACCGTTCTCGCCAGCCACGCTCGCCGCGCTGCGCAAGGTGGTGCCGGCGTTCGCCTCGCCGGAGAACCCCGCGGACGTAACAGCGTCGTTCTTCAACGACATGCGCATCCTCACCTCGGCGCTCGAGGTGGTGCTCGCCGACCCCAACATCGACCAGCTCTCGATCCTGCTCGCCTCCGTCTCCGGCCCGTCTGCAGCGCGGGCCTGCGAGGCCATCGCCGCCACGGCGGCGGCCTCGGAC
>JBAPMW010000331.1:0-1719 GCA_049278815.1 Hyphomicrobiaceae bacterium | reverse complement strand
CCTCTACTGGCTTCGTCTCAGCCGCTCACCGGCCGCGCCGACCCTGGATGACGAAACAGGTCGTCCTGGCCGGCGGTCGGCGTGGATGCGAGGGGGGTCGGCGTGGAACCCCCTCTCCCCGCCGCCCTCGGGCCATCCACGAGGGCCCACCTCGCCGCAATGGTCCCGAGGGTGACGGGGAGAGGGTTGGGGTGAGGGGCAGCAAAGGGCTCCAACCTACCAACGGCAGGTCTGCACGCCCCTTGTGGAGAGGATTTCCCTTGCGGCTGCCCCTCACCCTAGCCCTCTCCCCGCAAGCGGGGAGAGGGGATCCGGGCGACGCCTCGATCATGTGTTTCGTCTCAGCCCGTCCCACCATGGGCACACCCCCGGCGACAGCTCGTAGTTGCCGTCCATCACCTGCACCGGCCGCCGTTCCCCCTCCTCGGCGTTCCTGAGGCGCAGTGCCAGCGCCTCGGCCCGCTTCTCGGGGGGAAGCCAGCTGCGCTCGTGGCCCCACAGGCTGGGGCCGATGGTGCGCTCGGTGGCCACCCAGGTCGCGGGGTCGATGGCCTTGCCGCCCCAGCCGTACTCGACCATGAAGCCCGACGGCGTGTGGGTGTAAAACGATGTCATGTAGTCCCCGGCATGCCGCCCCAGCGTGACGGCGAGCCGGCCCTCCTCGGCCAGCGCCAGGTCGAGCCCCTGGCCCATGTCATCGAGGCTGTAGAGCTCGACCATCAGGTGATGCACCGCGGTCCGTCCCGTCTCGATGAAAGCCAGGCTGTGATGGCGCTGATTGACATGGAAGAACCGCGCCCGGAACGGCTTATCGTAGTAGTCGCTGAAGCCGAAGCCGAGCACGTCGCGATAGAAGGCGACCGCCGGGTCGATGCGCTCCGCCGTCATCACCACATGGCCGACGCCCAGCGGTCCGGCGCGGAACCCCGAGATGTTGCGGCCGGGCTTGAACGGCTCGGTGGCGACCTCCGCCCCATGGAAGATCTCCACGCGCGAGCCGAGCGGGTCGGCGAGCACGATCAGGTCCCTGACGCGCCGCTCCTCAGCCAGCGCCCGCGTCCCGCGCGCCACGCGCAGGCCCGCCCCGTCGATCCTCCCCGCGATCCGATCGAGCGCCGAGGCATCCGCCACCTCCCAGCCGAAGAATTTCACGCCCCGGCTGGGATCGTGCTGTCCGGCCTCCACGATCACGCGCTGCAAGCGATCGTCCATGCGAAAGGCGATGCTGCCCTCGGCCCTGTCGACGACCTGAAGCCCGAGATGCCGCGTGCCATACGTGCGCCAGTCGGCGAGATCCGCGGCGCTCACCCCCACATACCCCAACGCCTGCACCAACATGCCCTGCCCTCTCCCGCCGCCTCGCGATGGGTCTGACGCATAGCTGCGACGTCGCTGTTTTCAGTGCTCCAGGAGCAGTTTAGGCTACACGCCGGGCAGGCGCCACCTGGTGGCGAGACGAGCACCACTACGCGACGCGGTGTGCGCGTCGCGTGTCCCACCCACCGACGTCATCCCGGCGCCGCGGGCGCCCGTCAGGGCGCTCGCGGGAACAGGCCGGGACCCATGCACCTCAGAACAGCTCCGACGTGCCGTTTTCGGCTGCCTGGCAGCCGCGGAGCCGTCGTGCCTACCATCCGATCCGAGAGCAAGCTCGCAGGTGCATGGGTCCCGGCCTTGTCCCGCTCGCCCGCTGCGCAGGCGAGCGGCGCCGGGATGACG
>JBAPMW010000330.1:0-7328 GCA_049278815.1 Hyphomicrobiaceae bacterium | reverse complement strand
TCAATGTCGGCGAGATCTTGAGCGTGGTCGGCGGCACCGTGACCCCGTGGGGCACCCTGGTGGACACCGAGGTGCACCGCTGGGGTTTCGGTGCCGAGCAGGCAATCGACACGAGCAACATGCTCATCTACGCCCAGGCCCACTTCTACGATCCGACCATCATCGGCAGTGAATGCAAGCCTCCAAATTGCGCTTTCGATCCGACGCAGCCCACAGCGAAGCTCCCCGCAGCATCGTGGCAGGGATTCGTGGTTGGCGCGCGCATCCAGTTCTGAGCAGGTATGCGTAGGGGGCCGCGAGAGGCCCGGCTGAAAGTCGACCGCGATGGAACATTCGGGGCGGAACGGCAAGGCAAGCACAGATCGCTGGGAGGAGGATCGGGAGTCCGAGCCGACCCAGGTCGCCAAGCTGGCGCGCAACAAGGCCGAGAAGAAGCCCACATCGTCCACAGACGACCCCCATGACATCCTCGGCGTGAGACGCAGAGCCTCGGCGAGCGAGATCCGAGGTGCGTACCTGCGATTGGTCAAGGAACTGCATCCGGACGGCCGGGCTCCCGATATGGATGCTCACGAAGCCGACGAGCGGCTCAAGGCCATCAACGAGGCCTATAAGAAGCTGAAGGGTCCGGGTGGGGGGGCAAGCGCGAGGGGAGCCGAAGGCCAAAAATGGAGGCGGCGCGCCAGCGCGATCTTCGCGGTCGGCGCTCTTGCGTCGGCCGTGCCCGGGTTCGTGATCCTGGCCGTCCTCTACTATGCGGGATGGCTTGGCCCGCGGGATCCTGCGCCTGACACCGGGCGCAAAGCAGATACAATGTCTGCATATACGAAGGATCCGTCTGTTGGCCGTCAATCGGCGTTCGCAGATGCCCAAAAGGAGGGGACCAAGGCGGCCTGGGCGCGGTTCCTTGAAGCCTATCCCGAAGGCGAGCCCGCCGAAAAGGCCCGCCAGGCAATCGCCACCGTCGAGAGAGTGGAAGACCGCAAGCGCGAAAGCATCGCTTGGAACGCGGCGGAGAAGGGCACGAAGGTGGCTCTCCAGCGTTTCGTCGCCGCATACCCGGACGGAGAGCACGCGCCCCAGGCTCGACAGGCGATCGCTGCAATCGAGCTGGCGCTGGCGCGAAAGCTCGAAGAGCGTACGGCCTGGAGCGCGGCGGAGAAGGGCACGAAGGAGGCCCTCCAGCGTTTCGTCGCCGCATACCCGGACGGAGAGCACGCCCCCAAGGCTCGACAGGCGATCGCTGCAATCGAGCTGGCGCTGGCGCGAAAGCTCGAGGAGCGTACGGCCTGGAGCGCGACGGAGAAGGGCACGAAGGAGGCGATTGAACGGTTCATCTCCGCCTATCCGGACGGGGAGCACGCGCCCCAGGCCAAACGAGCACTTGCGGCAATCGCCGCCGCGGAGGCCCGGCTCCAGGCGGATCTGGCAGCCTGGACGATCGCGGATCGCGCCGGCGGCAAGGAAGCGCTGAACAAGTATCTCTCCGATTTCCCTTCAGGACGGCACGCGGAGGAGGCGAAGCAGCGGGCGGCACAGCTGAACATCGAGGAAAGCGAGAAGGACGACGCGGCCTGGCTCAAGGCCCGGCAGCGCAACAGCAAGGCGGCGTATGCAGGCTATCTGACCTCCCACCCCTTGGGACGCCGCGTCGCCAACGCTCGGGTGCGCATTGCTGAGCTGGAGCAGATTGAGGCCAAGGCGAAGCACGCGAAAGCTCAGGCGGTCAAAGGGGCCAGGGTCGCGGACTCGGTCAAGTCACCGCCTCCGCCGGTACCAAAAGGGGGCGCTGTGGCGGGATGGCCAACTGCCGACGAGCCATTTGTCGGCCCCGATGGCCGCATCCGGCGCTAAAAATTTACGACCGGTGCGAGCCGCCGTCGAGCGCGCCCACCACGGACAGCGTGCGCTCCGGCGTACGCGGCCAGCGCTTGGGGGCGGGAAGGGGAACGGTGGCGACAAGGGTGGTGCCGCGCCCGCTGCTGTGGATCTCCAGGGTGCCGCCGAAATCGCGCAGCCGCGAGCGCATGCCGGCGATGCCGACGCCCTTCTGGACGGGCTCGGCTTGCCCCTCAGGTCCGGGCATGCCGCGCCCGTCGTCGTTGACGGCCAGCCTGAGCGCGCTCGATGTCGCCTTGAGGCCGATCGAGACGTGCGAGGCGCCCGCGTGCCGGTGCACGTTGGCCAGTGCCTCCTGGATGATGCGCAACAGCGAGCACTGCAACGCGAACGGAAGGCCCTCGACCTCCCCGGCCGCGTACATCTCGGCCTTGAGGCCCGTACGCCGCGCGAACCCGTCGAGATAGGTGCGGAGCGTCCGCTCCAGGCCGTCGTTCTCCAGGGCGAGAGGATGCAGCAGGTAGGTGAAGACGCGCAGCTCGCGCGTGGCCTCCTCCAGCGAGCTCTCGACGTTCTCCAGCAGCTGGAGCACGCCCGGATAGACCACCGCCCGCGCCTTCAGCGTCATGAGGTTCAAGGTGGCGGCCACCAGGTGCTGGGCGGTGGAATCGTGCAGCTCCTGGGCGATGCGCTGGCGCTCCTCCTCTCGCAGCGAGGAGATGCGCCCGGACATCTCGCTCAGTGCCTCCCTCGCCTGCTTCACGTCGGTCAGGTCCTCGTTGGCCACGATCAGGCAGGTGTCGCCGTCCCACTCGAAGCGCGCGGCGCTGACCTGGAGCCAGCGGCGCTCCCCGTCCATCTCCACGCTGTAGGCGAAGCGCGCAGCGCGCCTCTCGCCGTTGAGGACCGATCGCAGGGCCCTGCGCAGGCCCTCCCCTTCGTCGTTGCGCAGTGCCCGCTCGCAATAGGCGAGGTAGTCGGAGCCCACAGCGGCGCCGGAGAGGGCATTGGGAACGGCCGGCCCCTGCCACGCCTTGTTGGCAGCCACGACCGTTCCCGTCTCGTCGAGGATTGCGATCTCGGCAGCGAGCGCATCAAGGGAGGATTGCAGCAGGCCCCTGCTGCGCTCGACCTCGCGCTCGGCCCGTTTGCGCTGCGTGATGTCGCGGAAGAACACGCTGACACCGTCTCTCGAGGGATGGATCCGCAGGTCCACCCAGGTCCCCGGCCGCCGCGTGGACGGAAGCTCGATGCTGCGCGGAGCCCCCAGCTCGACCGCCTGACGCAGGGCTTCCGCGTGATCCGCCGTCGGCGCGATCAGCTCCAGGTAGGATTGCCCAACGATGTCGGCCCGGCTCGCCCGCAGCCAGGCCTCGGCCTTGGCGTTCGCATCGACGATGCGGTAGTCCCGGTCGATGGCGATGTAGCAGTCGTCGATGCTTGCGAGAATGTCGACCAGGCGGTCGCCGGCCTGCAGGTCCGCATTCGCGCCCCTGCATGTGCCGATGTCCGTGACGACTCCGACGACCTTGGCGACGGCACCCGCCTTGGCGCGGGCAAGAACCGTGGCCCTGAGCCTGAGCCAGCGCCAGCAGCCGTCCGTGCCCTTGATGCGCAGCTCGTGGCTCAGGATCTCGCCGTCCCTCGCGCGCTCGATGGCGGCGAGATGGCGGCGGAAGTGGGCGAGATCGGCGGGATGCACGAGCTGCTCGAGTTCCGCCAGCCTGAGGCGATGCGAGCGCGCAGCGGCGAAGCCGAACACATCGCGCGCGCCGTGACCCAGGAAGGCAATGCGCCGCCACGGCACGTGATAGACGTAGATCGCATCGGGGGAGGCGCCGACAACGCGCTTCAGCATGCGCTGTGCGCGTTGCTCGCGGTCCTTAGCGGCACTCATGCGGCGCACACTCCTGCGCTCAACGACTATGCTCTGCGCCTGCGTCCGCACCGATAGGGCATCGGGCGTGCATGCGAGCGGCGATCGGCTACCAGAACGCGTCGTCAGAGGTGCTTCGGTTGTTTGGCAGCCCCCGTACAACTTCGCATTGCATACGCCTAGCGCAGCCATCTCGCGGCTGTCTACACATCGGCCTCTAAGGGATTGACTTTCCTCGATTAAGGGTTAACCCCGGCATCGGTCATTCAGCCAACTGGGACTTCACTGCCCCCGCCCCCTTGCCCCCGCTTGAGTACCGAGGGACGGATGACGGCGCCAAGGCGTTCACGGGGCCGACGCGGACTTTCACCTGAGTGGGGACGGCCATGGGCCCGATTGGAGGTGCGACCTCTCCCGCCCCGCGCTCCTCACGTCGACTGCCGCAAGGCGGCGATGTAATAAGGCCGCGACCGCTCATTGGCTGCCTTCGGCTCCGCGTTCGCCATGGGTCTGTGGCGGTGACCCGCCATGGGCTCGAGGGTGCATTTGAACTTGCAGTATCTTGCATGCCACGCTACGCTGATACGCATAATACTGCATGCTCGTGGTAGACACAGGTGACGCAGCGAGCTGGGAGCAACGCCCGCGATGGCACAGCGCATCGATTTTCAGACCGAGCCCGCGCGCTACCGCCACTGGAAGCTGAAAGTCGATGGCGAGGTGGCCGAGCTCATCATGGATGTCGATGAGAACGCCGGGCTGTTCGAGGGCTATCAGCTCAAGCTGAACTCCTACGACCTGGGCGTAGATATCGAGCTGGCCGACGCGGTGCAGCGGCTGCGCTTCGAGCACCCGGAGGTGAAGGCGGTGGTGCTGCGCTCGGGAAAGGACCGGGTGTTCTGCGCCGGCGCCAACATCCGCATGCTGGCGGGCTCCACGCACACCCACAAGGTCAACTTCTGCAAGTTCACCAACGAGACGCGCAACGCCATCGAGGATGCCGGCGCTTCCTCCGGGCAGAAGTATCTGTGCGCCATCCGCGGCACCGCCGCCGGCGGCGGCTACGAGCTGGCGCTCGCGGCCGACCACATCCTGCTTGCCGACGACGGCAGCTCCTCCGTGGCGCTGCCCGAGCTGCCGCTGCTCGCCGTGCTCCCCGGCACCGGCGGCCTCACCCGCGTCACCGACAAGCGCAAGGTGCGCCGCGACCTCGCCGATGCGTTCTGCACGGTGGAGGAGGGCGTGAAGGGCGCCCGCGCCGTCAAGTGGCGGCTGGTGGACCAGGCCGTGCCCGGCTCCAGGTTCGAAGCTGCGGTCAAGGAGGCCGCGGCCGAGCTCGCCGCCCGATCGGACCGGCCAGGCGGCGACGCCCGGGGCATCGCCCTGCCTCCGCTGGAGCGGAGGATCGAGGCCGATACGATGGCCTACACGTGCGTGAAGGTGGAGATCGACCGCGCCTCACGCCGCGCCACCCTCACGCTGCAAGGCCCGAGCGAGCCGCCGCCTGCCTCCAGCGAGGCGATGTGGCAGCAGGGCGCGCAGTTCTGGCCGCTGCGGCTGGCGCGCGAGCTGGACGACGCCATCCTGCATCTGCGCCTCAACGAGGGCGAGGCCGGCGTGCTGATCTTCAAGTCGCAGGGCGACCCGGCCCAGGTGCTGGCCTACGATGCGTTCCTCGACGCCAACAAGAGCCACTGGCTGGCGCGCGAGATCCTGCACTACTGGAAGCGCACGCTGAAGCGCATCGACCTCACCTCCCGCTCGCTGGTGGCGCTGATCGAGCCGGGCAGCTGCTTCGCCGGCACGCTGGCCGAGATCGCCTTCGCCTCAGACCGCTCGTTCATGCTGATCGGCGGCTTCGAGGGCGACAACCGGCCGCCCGCCACCCTCACGCTCTCGACCCTCAACTTCGGCCCCTATCCGATGAGCAACGGCCTCACCCGCCTCGCCACCCGCTTCCTGGGCGAGCCGGAGAGTGTCGGCAAGGCCGAGGCCGAGACCGCCAAGGCCCTCGCTGCGGAGGCCGCCGAGGAGCTCGGCCTCGTCACCGCCGCGTTCGACCAGGTGGACTGGGAGGACGAGGTGCGCATCTTCCTGGAGGAGCGCTCGTCATTCTCCGCCGACGGCCTTACCGGCATGGAGGCCAACCTGCGCTTCGCCGGCCCCGAGACCATGGAGACCAAGATCTTCGGCCGCCTCACCGCCTGGCAGAACTGGATCTTCCAGCGCCCCAACGCCGCCGGCGCCGAAGGGGCGCTGAAGCGGTATGGGACGGGCGTGAAGGCGAGCTTCAATCCCGAAAGGGTGTGAGTGGTGAGATGGTGAGTGGTGAGTTTAGGTTGGCGGTTGGGACGAGGGTAGGGATGAACGCGAAGGTGAGACCTTCTCTCTTCTCAGCTCTTCGCTCCTCCCGACTTCTAGCCCGGCCGGCGGCTCCATCGGACCGCTCGCCATCTCAGTAAGGCGGCAGCAGTATCGGCGCTGGTCAGAGAAAGTGAGTGGTGGATTTGACTTGGGACAAGTGCGACGCGCGTCTTTTCGCCATTGGTGATGAGGGGTGACCTCCTCACTGGCGACACCGTCCACTCACCATCTCACCACTCACCATCTCACCGGCCACATAATGGACGGACGATCAAGGGAAACCCCCAATGCCCGAAACCACCCACGTCGACTACTCCACCAAGATCCCCAATAACGTCGGCCTGATGGACGACCAGCGGGTGCTGAAGGCGCTGGAGCAGTGGCATCCGGGCTATATCGACTGGTGGATGACCATGGGGCCCGACGGCTTCCAGACCTCCGATGTCTACCTGCGCACGGCCGTCTCGATCGAGCCCAAGGGCTGGGCCAAGTTCGACTACGTGAAGATGCCCGATTACCGCTGGGGCATCCTGCTGGCGCCGCGCGCGCCGGATCGGCAGGTCAACTTCGGCGCCCACAAGGGCGAGGCAGCCTGGCAGGAGGTGCCGGGCGAGTACCGCGCCATGCTGCGTCGGCTGATCGTGGTGCAGGGCGACACGGAGCCCGCCAGCGTCGAGCAGCAGCGCTTCCTCGGCAAGACCGCGCCCTCCCTCTACGACATGCGCAACCTGTTCCAGGTCAACGTGGAGGAGGGCCGGCACCTGTGGGCGATGGTCTATCTGCTCCACAAGTACTTCGGCAAGGACGGCCGCGAGGAGGCCGACCAGCTCCTCCAGCGCCGCTCCGGCGACGCCGACAAGCCGCGCATGCTGGGCGCCTTCAACGAGCAGACGCCGGACTGGCTCTCCTTCTTCATGTTCACCTACTTCACCGACCGCGACGGCAAGATGCAGCTGGAAAGCCTGGCGCAGTCGGGCTTCGACCCGCTCTCGCGCACCTGCCGCTTCATGCTGACGGAGGAGGCGCACCACATGTACGTCGGCGAGACGGGTGTCGGCCGCGCGGTGGAGGCCACCTGCCTGGCCATGAAGGCGGCCGGCATCGAGGACCCCTACGACATCGCCAGGGTCCGCGCGCTCGGGGTCATCGACCTGCCGACGCTGCAGAAGAAGCTCAATCTGCATTATTCGCTGTCACTCGACCTGTTCGGCTCGGAGGTCTCGACCAATGCCGCGAACGCCTTCAACGC